>NZ_LDVA01000231.1:0-7028 GCF_050768715.1 Burkholderia sp. ZZQ-2
GCCGAGCGTGCCGGACACCCAGACGTCGTCGCCGTCGCGCGCGGCATCGCGCCGCAGTGCGGCGTCGGGCGCGACTTCGCCGAATACGGTGATGCACAGGTTCAGCGGACCGCTCGTGGTGTCGCCGCCGATCAGCTCGCAGCCGTAGCGCTCGGCGAGCGCGAACAGCCCGTTGCTGAACGCTTCCAGCCACGCCGCGTCGGCACGCGGCAGCGCGCACGCGAGCGTGAAGGCGCGCGGTTCGGCGCCCATCGCCGCGAGGTCGGACAGGTTGACCGCGAGCGTCTTGTGGCCGAGGGCTTCGGGCGCGACATCGGGAAAGAAGTGGCGGCCTTCCACCAGCATGTCCGTCGAAATAGCCAGCAATTTCCCGGATCGCGGCGCGATCAGCGCGCAATCGTCGCCGATGCCGAGCGTCGACGCGCGCGCCCCCTGCGCGGCGCGGCGCGTGAAGAAGCGTTCGATCAGTGAAAACTCGGAGAGGGCGGCTGGCACGGCGGGCGATCCGGAACGGTTGAAGGAACGGCATTGTACGAGGCGAACGGCGGCGCTTCTGCACCATCCGGTACATTTTTGTCGCGGCTGTTGCACCCGAATCGCCGGTCTGGCGGCCGATGATTGGCGCTACAATGCCGTCGAACAGTTATTCTAATCCGCCCGTCACGAGACACATGTCCACCCAATCCTCCTCCAAAGCCAAGCTCCGCGAAGCCGCCCTCGACTATCACGAATTCCCGACCCCCGGGAAAATCGCGATCGCCCCGACCAAGCAGATGATCAACCAGCGCGACCTCGCGCTCGCGTACTCGCCGGGTGTGGCGTACGCGTGCGAGGAGATCGTCGAGAATCCGCTCAACGCGGCACGCTTCACCGCGCGCAGCAACCTGGTCGGCGTCGTCACGAACGGCACGGCAGTGCTCGGCCTCGGCAACATCGGGCCGCTCGCGTCGAAGCCGGTGATGGAAGGCAAGGCGGTGCTGTTCAAGAAGTTCGCGGGCATCGACGTGTTCGACATCGAGCTGAACGAGTCGGATCCGCACAAGCTCGTCGACGTGATCGCCGCGCTGGAGCCCACCTTCGGCGGGATCAACCTGGAAGACATCAAGGCGCCTGACTGCTTCATCGTCGAGCGCGAAGCGCGCAAGCGGATGAAGATCCCGGTGTTCCACGACGACCAGCACGGCACCGCGATCGTCGTGGCCGCGGCCGTCACGAACGGGCTGAAGGTCGTCGGCAAGGACATCAAGAAGGTCAAGCTCGTCGCGTCCGGCGCGGGCGCGGCCGCGCTCGCGTGTCTCGACCTGCTGGTCGACATCGGCCTGCCGCTCGAGAACATCACGGTGACCGACCTGGCCGGCGTGGTCTACAAGGGCCGCACCGAGCTGATGGACCCGGACAAGGAGCGTTTCGCCCGCGAAACGGAAGCCCGGACGCTGGCCGAAGTGATCGACGGCGCGGACATCTTCCTCGGCCTGTCGGCCGCCGGCGTGCTGAAGCCGGAGATGGTGAAGGGCATGGCCGAGCGCCCGCTGATCCTCGCGCTCGCGAACCCGACGCCGGAAATCCTGCCGGAAGCGGCGCTCGAAGTGCGCCCCGACGCGATCCTCGCGACCGGTCGCACCGACTACCCGAACCAGGTCAACAACGTCCTGTGCTTCCCGTTCATCTTCCGTGGCGCACTCGACGTCGGCGCGACGACGATCACGCGTGAAATGGAGATCGCGGCGGTCAACGCGATCGCCGAGCTCGCGCAGCACGAGCAGAGCGACATCGTCGCGACCGCCTACGGCATCCAGGACCTGTCGTTCGGGCCCGAATACCTGATTCCGAAGCCGTTCGATCCGCGCCTGATCGTGAAGATCGCGCCGGCCGTCGCGCAGGCCGCGATGGACGGCGGCGTCGCGACGCGCCCGATCGAGGACATGGAAGCCTACAAGCAGCACCTGCAGCAGTTCGTGTACCACAGCGGCACGACGATGAAGCCGATCTTCCAGATCGCGCGCGCCGCGCCGGAAGAGAAGAAGCGCGTTGTATTCGCGGAAGGCGAAGAAGAGCGCGTGTTGCGTGCCGTTCAGATCATCGTCGACGAAAAACTCGCGAAGCCGATCCTGATCGGCCGCCCGTCGGTGATCGAGCACCGTATCCAGCGCTATGGCCTGCGCCTGACGCCGGGCACCGATTTCACGGTCGTCAACACCGAGCACGACGAGCGCTACCGCGACTTCTGGCAGACGTACTACAAGATGATGGCGCGCAAGGGCATCAGCGAGCAGCTCGCGCGCGTCGAGATGCGCCGCCGCACCACGCTGATCGGCTCGATGCTGGTGAAGAAGGGCGAAGCGGACGGGATGATCTGCGGCACGATCAGCACCACGCACCGCCACCTGCACTTCATCGACCAGGTGATCGGCAAGCGCCCGGGCTGCAGCGTGTACGCGGCGATGAACGGCCTCGTGCTGCCGGGCCGCCAGATCTTCCTCGTCGACACGCACGTGAACGTCGATCCGACCCCGGAGGAACTGGCGGAGATCACGATCATGGCCGCGGAAGAAGTGCGCCGCTTCGGCATCGAGCCGAAGGTCGCGCTGGTATCGCACTCGAATTTCGGCACGAGCAATGCACCTTCGGCGAAGAAGATGCGCGATACGCTCGCGATCCTGCAGGAGCGTGCACCGGAGCTGAAGGTCGACGGCGAGATGCACGGCGACGTCGCGCTCGACGCGGCACTGCGCAAGGAAATCCTGCCGGAATCGACGCTGGAAGGCGAAGCGAACCTGCTGATCCTGCCGAACATCGACGCCGCGAACATCGCGTACAACCTGCTGAAGACGGCTGCGGGCAACAACATCGCGATCGGGCCGATCCTGCTGGGTGCCGCACAGCCGGTGCACGTGCTGACCGAATCGGCGACCGTTCGTCGCATCGTCAACATGGCGGCGCTGCTGGTCGCCGACGTGAACGCCGCGCGCTGAGCCAAAACGAACGCGCCAGGCCGGTCGAACCGGCGTGGCGCGTCGGGCGAAATTGTAAACAAAAGCAAAAAGAGGCGTGCCCGCAATGGGCACGCCGCGGGCAGGGCGCAAACGCGCTTCCCTCAAGGCAACAGCAGCATCTCTCCACTCCTGGTAGCGAGTGCGGCAAGGAGGCAGGTCTTGCCGTACGAGAGATGCCGCTTTTATTTTATCTCGTGCAAGATAAATGTAGTGTGATTTCGGTAAAAAATGCGTAATTCCGGACATCGCGATGCTTTCGATTCCCAAACGGACATTGATTCGCGCGGCCAATAACGCTACGCTAACGCCTTTGTTGGTCGTCAACTACTTGATTTAACAGCGGGAACCCTGGTTCATGGCACGCAAGTGGCTCCGCAACGGCGCGCTCGCGTCCGTCTTCGCGATGTTCGCGATGGGTATCGTCGGCACGCCGACGGGCAGTCTGGTTTCCGCCGCTTACGCACGGGAGGCCGTTCCGGCCGACGTCGCGGCGAGCGGGCTCGATACGATCCCGACCGCCAGTCTTCCGCGCGAGGCCGTGACCACGCTGGGCCTGATCGGCGCCGGCGGCCCCTATCCGTACGAGAAAGACGGCGTCGTGTTTGGCAACCGCGAGCGGATCCTGCCAAAAGCGAAGCGCGGCTACTACCATGAGTACACGGTACCGACGCCGCGTGCCCGCAATCGCGGCGCGCGCCGGATCGTCTGTGGCGGGCCGTTGCGCCGGATCGACAACTGTTATTACACGGGCGACCACTACAACAGTTTTAAACGTATTGTTGAATGACTTCGGGACGAATGGCATGAGCGACTCCATCTACGCGCACGAAACGGCGGCGGCGGAACTGTTCGCGGCCGGCGACGGCAACCTGTTTCAGCGCGTGATTCAACTGCACGCGGCGGCGCAGGCCGGCGGCACGCCGGAGCAACAGGAAGCCGAGCCCGGGCTTTCATCGAACGAGGAGCCTATGAGCCTTTTCACGACCGTGCGACCCAATCTCGTGCAGTCGATCCGCGCGTTCCGCGTGCAGGATCTTGCCGACGAAGCCGGCCGGCTCGGCCAGCATTTCCTGTATGCGTATTGCGGCGCCGCGCAGTCGAAGCAGGAAGTGATGGAAACGATCGCGACATCGTTCCTGTTCCCGAAACATTTCGGGAAGAACTACGACGCGCTGTACGACTGCCTGACCGACCTCGTCGCGAAGGCCGGCGCGCAGCCCGGTTTCGTGATCGTCCTCGAAGGGCTGCCGATCGCGCAGAAATTCGACAAGGAAGGGCGCGAGACGCTGCTCGACGTATTCCGCGAGGCGGCCGAATTCTGGGCCGAGCGCAAGGTCGCGTTCCGCGTGTTCTACTCGTTCGCATAAGCACGGGTCGGCCAACGGCCGATCCGGTGAAACACCCGCCCAAAGCCCGCTTCGAGCGGGCTTTTTTGCGTCCGCGCGCGATGCGCTGCACGCGCCGCGCCCGGCCCGACAAAAGCCTTTCATCGCGCACCTTTTTCCGCGACAATCGGTCAGCCCGGCCGCGGCCGCCGCGCCGGGCGCACAACACCAATCATTCGAGAGAGGGCCGTTTTCCCATGACCGCTACCCGATTTGCGGCGCGCGCCCGTGCGCGTCGCCCGCTCGTCCGCGCGCTGGCCGCGTGTGCGCTGTCGCTCGGCATCCCGCTTGCCGCGCAGGCCGCGGCGCTCACGCCCGAACAGACCGTCGACGTTTATCTGGGCGCCATCGTCAACAACGACGCGGCCAAGGTCGAGCAATTCAACGACACGGTGCGCGAGACCGCCGATCCGAAGGAGGCCCGGAACATGCTGCTGCCGGCCGACATGTACGGCGACATGCGCGAACAGATGCTCGGGCAGACGCTGGCATTGATGCCGGAGTCCGCGCGCGAGGCGCTGGCGCCGTCGCTCGACTCGATGCTGGTCGCGTACACGGGCGCGTTGCGGCGCTCGCAATGCAACGTCACCGGCGTCAAGCGCACGCCGGGTGCAGGCGGGAAGGGGCAGGAACACGCCACGGTCAGTTTCGAGTGCAAGGTGGCCGACGTCACGCCGCCGGGCGACGCGGCCACGAAAGCGCGCGCGAACGCGAAAACCGACCAGCAGCGCTTTGCGGCTGTCAGGACGACGTTCACGGACGTGGCGCGCGCGTTCAACGACGCTCCGGTCAGCCGGCGCATCAAGGGGCAGGTGGAGATGGTCGGTTCGGACAGCAAGGGCTGGACGACCGACAGCCCCGAAAGCCTGCTGAAGCCAGTCGTCGATGCGCTGTCCGGCCCGGTTGTCGCGGCGGTCGCCGCCAGCCAGCAATGAGGCTGCCGCGCCGGCCCGATCGATTCGATACCGACATGACCCGACCGATGGACGTTTCCCTTCATGCGCGCCGCGGCGCGCGTTTTCCGTTGTTCCGCGCGACGCGCGCGGCCGTGCTGTTCGCGCTCGTCGCGGGCGGTGCCGCGCACGCGGCGGTGCTGACGCCCGAGCAGACCACCGATCTGTATCTCGGCACCTTCGTCAACGGCGACGTCGCCAAGGCGGCGCAGTTCAACGATGCCATGCGCACGCGCTTCGACGGCAAGGACGCACTCGACGTCGCGGCGATCCCGAAGCTCGGCGACACGATGCGCGACAACATGATCGCCGCGCTGCTGTCGAAGATGCCGGCCAGGTCTCGTGCGGCATTGCGCGAACCGATCAGCGCGTCGATCACGTCGTATCAGCATGTGCTGGCCCGTTCCGAATGCAAGGCGACCGGTTCGACGCAGAAGCCGAACGAGTACGTGGCGGGCGAATCGATCGCGACGGTCGATTTTTCGTGCCGTGTTGTCGATGTGGAGCCCGGCGTGAAGGCGCTGAAGGAGAAGCTGGGCAACCCGCGCCTGAAGACCGACAAGGCCCGGACGGCCTTCCTCGCCGCGTTTTTCTCGGGCATGGCGCGCGTCTACGACGAGGCCCCGATGGGCCGCCCCGTGACGGGGCAGGTCGATCTCTACGGCACGAACGAGAAGGGCTGGCTCACGGGTTCTCCGGGTGACGTGCTGTCGCCGCTGGTTGATGCGTTGCTGGGGCCGATCGGCTCGGCGGGCGGAGAAGCCGACAAGTGAGCGACGCGATCCCGGCCGCTGCACATGGCCGGCATGCCGTGCATTCGAACGGGGAGTGAACGATGAAGATCCTCACGCGAGGGATGCTGGTTGTCGCGGTGGCCGTTTCGATGTGCGGAGCGGCTGTGGCGGGCGACGCCGCCGCCGAGCCGGTCGCGCTGCCGGTTTCGCCGGCGGCGCACGCGGCCGTCGAGCGGCTGCTCGCCGATCTGCGCACGCGCTCGACACCGGACCAGTACGCGGCGGTGGCCGCCGCGATTCACGCGTCGCCGGCGCTGGCGGCGCAACTGGACGAACTGGTCGACGCCGGCCTGCTGACGCGCATCGCGGTCGACAGCGGCGAGCCCGCGCTCGGCAGGACGACCGGCGCGTTGCGCAACGGGAGCGTGTGGATCCTGACGCCGGCGTTCGTCGCGCAACAGGCGCCGCGGCGCCTGTTCGACGTCGTGCAGGACGACGACATCCTGCCGGACAACATGGTGTTCGCGCTCGGCTACATGGCATGGCGCGCGAAGCACGATGCCGACGTGAGCCGCGCGTCCGACGCGCTGCGGGCGTCGGACGACAGCGCGGACGCGAAGAAGCAGCGGTGGATCGACCTGAACACGCGGATCGACGCCGGCGGCTTCATCCAGGGCTGGAACGACACGGTGGACGCGGCCACGTTCCAGCAGGGCGGCAGGCCGGTCAGCATCGTGCAGGCGGTGCAGATGATGATGAACCTGCGCTATCGCGGCCCGCTGATCACGGCGATCCGGGCGACGCCGCCGGCGCGCAAACTGCGGATCACCGGGCCGGCGCTCGCGCTCGACGCGGACAACCTCGACGCGCTGGCATCCGCGCTCCAGACTTCCCCCGTCATCGACATCGAGCCGTTCAGCGCGGCGCGCTGACACGCGTCGCCGTGCGCCGGCGTCATGCCGC
>NZ_LDVA01000232.1:0-40606 GCF_050768715.1 Burkholderia sp. ZZQ-2
AAGGGCTCCTGAGCGGCCGTGGCGAACGCCCGCGCCCCCGAAACCCCGGCCGCCGCGCCGTCCGTGCGGCGGCGTCTCGCCGCGCTGCTCTACGAAGGCGTGCTGCTGTTCGGTGTGGTGTTCTTCGCCGGACTCGCGTTCAGCCTCGCGACGCAGCAACGCAACGGCCTCGTCCATCACAACCTGCTCGCCGCCTGGATCGCGCTCGTGGTCGGCGCGTACTTCGTCTGGTTCTGGACCCACGGCGGCCAGACGCTGCCGATGAAGACATGGCGGCTGCGGCTCGAATCGTCGAGCGGCCGGCCGCTGAGCGCGGGCCACGCGCTCGTCCGCTATGCGCTCGGCTGGCTGTGGTTCCTGCCGCCGCTCGCGCTGCATCCGCTCCTCGGCCTGTCGGTACCCGTCACGCTCGCACTCACCGCCGCGTGGATCGTCGTGTGGGCCGGCGCGGCCCGGCTGCATGCCGGCCGCCAGTTTCCGCACGACCGGATCGCACGCACGCGCGTCGTCGCCATCCCGCGTTGACACGTTGAAGCGCTGACGCACCGCATTCTCCAGACGAAAGCACGTCGCCGAGGCGACTCCCGCCCGGCCCGACAGCCTTGCCGGACAAGCGCCTGACGTTCCGTACGGCAGGTCACACAACGTCCCGGCATTCACTGCTAAACACCTTGCAGCGGTCGTAATAAGAACGTCTCGTGACTGTCACGGCACAGTCACGCCCGCATGGCGGAATGCCGGTAATGTCAACCGGCGCGAGTCATGCATGGGCCAGAAAACGTCTGCGACCTCCCTGTTCCGTCACCCTCTCGGCGCCCGCGCCGCCACCGCATTCCTGTCCGGTTCCGCCGCAACCGACGGGCGGGTGTCGCAAGAACCGCCTGCCGGTCACGCCACGCGGCATGACGACCCCGACTCGTCCGCGCATCGCTACCGCACCATCTGGCTGTCCGACATCCACCTCGGTTCGAGCGGCTGCCAGGCGCCGTACCTGCTCGACTTCCTGCGCCACAACGATTCGGAGTACCTGTACCTCGTCGGCGACATCATCGACGGCTGGCAACTGAAAAAGGGCTGGTACTGGCCGCAGGCGCACAACGACGTCGTGCAGAAGATCCTGCGCAAGGCGCGCAAGGGGACGCAGGTCGTCTACATCCCGGGCAACCACGACGAAGGCGCGCGGCAGTTCTGCGACCTCGCGTTCGGCGACATCCAGGTGCGCGGCGAGGCGTTCCACACGACGCTCGCAGGCAAACGTTTGTGGATCGTGCACGGCGACCTGTTCGACGGCGTGATCCAGCACGCGAAATGGCTCGCGTACCTCGGCGACACGCTCTACACGCTGATCCTCGTGCTGAACCGCTGGTTCAACCGGATCCGCAGCCGGCTCGGCTTCCAGTACTGGTCGCTGTCGCAGTACCTGAAGCACCAGGTCAAGAACGCCGTCAACTTCATCTCGCAGTTCGAGACCGTGATGACCGACGAGGCGCGCCGCCGCGGTTGCGACGGCGTCGTGTGCGGGCACATTCACAAGGCGGAGATCCGCGACATCGACGGCGTGCTGTACTGCAACGACGGCGACTGGGTCGAGAGCCTGTCCGCACTCGTCGAAACGATGGAAGGCGAACTGAAGATCGTCTACTGGACGGTGATGCGCACCGCACCGTCGGAAACCACGTCGCGCAAGGCCAAGGCCACTGCCTGACACAACCCCGCACCTACAGGACATTGCCGCGATGAAGATCATGATCGTCACCGACGCGTGGGAACCGCAGGTCAACGGCGTCGTGCGCACGCTGAAGAGCACGTCGCGCGAACTCACCGCGCTCGGCCACCGCGTCGAACTGCTGACGCCGCTGGAATTCCGCACGGTGCCCTGCCCGACCTACCCCGAGATCCGCCTGTCGATCCTGCCGTACCGCAAGCTGCGCGCGCGGATCGACGCGTTCGCCCCCGACGCGCTGCACATCGCGACCGAAGGCCCGCTCGGCCTCGCCGCGCGGCGCTATGCACGTTCGCGCAAGCTGCCGTACACGACCGCGTATCACACGCGCTTTCCGGAGTACGTGCAGGCGCGCTTCGGCATCCCGCTCGCGGCGACCTACCGCTTCCTGCACTGGTTCCATGGCCCGTCGCTCGCGGTGATGGCGCCGACGCCGGTGGTCAAGCAGGACCTCGAGAAATTCGGCTTCACGAACGTCGTGCTGTGGACCCGCGGCGTCGACCTCGACGTGTTCCGGCCGATGGAATCGAAGGTGCTCAATACCGCGCGGCCGATCTTCCTCTATGTCGGCCGCGTCGCGATCGAGAAGAACGTCGAGGCGTTCCTGCGCCTCGACCTGCCCGGCTCGAAATGGGTCGCCGGCGAAGGCCCCGCGCTCGCGGAGCTGAAGTCGCGTTATCCGGAGGCAAACTATCTCGGCGTGCTGTCACAGGCCGAGCTCGCGAAGGTGTATGCTGCGGCCGACGTGTTCGTGTTCCCGAGTCGCACCGACACGTTCGGCCTCGTGCTGCTCGAGGCGCTCGCCTGCGGCACGCCGGTTGCCGCCTATCCCGTGACGGGCCCGATCGACGTGCTCGGCGAAGGCGACGCCGGCGCGATGCACGAGGACCTGCAGGAAGCCTGCCTCGAAGCGCTGAAGATCGAACGCGCGACTGCGCGCGCATGGGCCGAACGCTTTTCGTGGCGCGCGGCGTCCGAGCAGTTCGCGTCGCATCTGAAGCCGCTGCCGAAGACCGCGTACTCGCCAGCAGAAGGTGCAGCCGTTTGAAACGAGACCTGAACGACAAGTCCCCGCCCCCCGACGCCACGCCGCAACGGCACCGTCCGTTCGACGAGGAAGAGCCGCATGCCGATGCGGACGTGCACGCGCACGAGCCGCTCGGCCCCGACGATCGGCTGACGCCGCTGCCGCCGAACCCGTACAAGCGCCACCGCGGCATCACGCGCGCCTGGTATGCGCTCAAGCATTCGCTGAACGGCTTTCGCGTCGCGATCCGCGAGGAGAGCGCGTTTCGCCAGGAACTCACGCTCGCCGCGCTGATGCTCCCGATCGGCGCGTTTGCGCCGGTGCCGGCCGCCTCGCGCGCGCTGCTGATCGCATCGGTGCTGCTCGTGCTGATCGTCGAGCTGCTGAACTCGAGCGTCGAGGCCGCGATCGACCGCATCTCGCTCGAACGCCACGAACTCTCCAAACGTGCGAAGGACCTCGGCAGCGCGGCCGTGACGGTCGCGCTGTTCGCGTGCGTGACGACGTGGGCCTTCGTGCTCGGCCCGGTCGTCGCACACTGGCTGGGCTTCTAGACAAGCGCCGGGCGCACGCGCCGCGCACCGCCCGCGTGCGGCGCTGCACCATGCGCCGTGCGGGACCGCACACACGAAATGCGCCCGGTGTGGCGAAACCCCGGTTTATAATCGTCCGCTAGACATAGAACAGCAACCCGCGCCGGACGAATCACGCAGCATCGATTGCAGCGCCCGCCAGTCCGGCACACACAGGGCCGGACGACATGGAAGCGAAACCTCCCCGCCGCACCCGCGAACGGATTCTCGAGTTGTCGTTGAAACTCTTCAACGAGATCGGCGAGCCGAACGTCACGACCACGACGATCGCCGAGGAAATGGAAATCAGTCCAGGCAACCTGTACTACCATTTCCGCAACAAGGACGACATCATCAACAGCATCTTCGCGCAGTTCGAGCAGCAGATCGAACGGCGGCTGCGCTTTCCCGAAGATCACCGTCCGACGATCGACGAAACCTGGTCGTACCTGCAGTACATGGCCGATTTCATGTGGACCTACCGGTTCCTGTATCGCGACCTCAACGACCTGCTCGCGCGCAATCGCACGCTCGAGACGCACTTCAAGCAGATCATCAGTCACAAGGTGCGCTTCGCGCGCGACATGTGCGAGCTGCTCGTATCCGACGCCGAGATGGTCGCGACACCCGCCGAGATCGAGGTCATCGCCACCAACATGGCCGTCATTTCGACGTACTGGCTGTCGTATCAGTACGTGATGCATCCGCGCAAGTACAACGACCAGGACGCGATCCGCGAGGAACTGCACCAGGTCAGCATGCACGTGATCTCCGTGATGGCACCGTATCTGCGCGGCCGTTCGCGCCAGTTGTTCGACGACCTGGTCTCCGGCAAGCTGCCGAAGCGCCAGTTCACCGACTACCTGCCGCCGCGCGACGGCTCGCCGCGCCCGGCAGACAGCCCCGTCGTCACCGGGCAGGCCCCCGCCAAGGATTCCAAGCAATGAAGGCAGTCTGTGTTTACTGCGGCTCGTCGTCCGGCGTCCGGCCCATCTATGCCGACGCCGCGCGCGCATTCGGCCGCGCGCTCGTCGATGCGGGCCTCACGCTCGTCTACGGCGGCGGCCGCGTCGGCCTGATGGGCGTGATCGCCGACGAAGTGATGGCGGCCGGCGGCCGTGCGGTCGGCGTGATCCCCGAATTGCTCGTCGACAAGGAAGTCGGCCATACGGGGCTGTCGGAACTGCACGTCGTGCCCGACATGCACCACCGCAAGAAAATGATGGCCGACCTCTCCGACGCGTTCGTCGCGATGCCCGGCGGCGCCGGCACGCTCGAAGAGCTCTTCGAGGTCTACACGTGGGCGCAGCTCGGCTATCACCGCAAGCCCGTCGCGGTCTACAACATCGATTCGTTCTACGATCCGTTTATCGCGCTGCTGCGCCATACGGTCGACGAAGGCTTCATGCGTCCGGCCTATTTCGACGCGCTGTGCGTCGAATCCGAACCCGTCGAGCTGATCGAGCGACTGCGTCGCTACCAGCCGCCCGCCCGCGACAAGTGGGCGCCCGACGCAGCCAAGTAAGCGCCACCGGAACCCGCACGCGATGACCGCACCGTCCGACCGCAAGGCCGTCCTCATCACCGGCGCGAGCCGTGGCATCGGCCGCGCGACCGCCGTGCTCGCGGCCGGGCGCGGCTGGGACGTCGGCATCAACTACGCGCGCGACGCGGCGGCGGCCGAACTCACCGCGCAGGCCGTCCGCGACGCGGGCGGCCGTGCATGCGTCGTCGCGGGCGACGTCGCGAACGAAGCCGACGTCGTCGCGATGTTCGACACCGTCACGGCCGCATTCGGTCGCTTCGACGCGCTCGTCAACAACGCGGGCATCGTCGCGCCGTCGATGCCGCTGGCCGACATGCCGGCCGACCGGCTGCGGCGGATGTTCGACACCAACGTGCTCGGCGCGTACCTGTGCGCGCGCGAAGCGGCGCGCCGGCTGTCCACCGACCGTGGCGGTCGCGGCGGCGCGATCGTCAACGTATCGTCGATCGCCTCCCGGCTCGGCTCGCCGAACGAATACGTCGACTACGCGGGCTCGAAGGGCGCGGTCGATTCGCTGACGATCGGTCTTGCGAAGGAACTCGGCCCGCACGGCGTGCGCGTCAACGCGGTACGCCCCGGCCTGATCGAGACCGAAATTCACGCGAGCGGCGGCCAGCCGGGCCGTGCGGCCCGCCTCGGCGCAACGACGCCGCTCGGCCGCGCGGGCGAAGCGCAGGAGATCGCCGAAGCGATCGTCTGGCTGCTTGGCGACGCGGCGTCCTACACGACGGGTGCCCTGCTCGACGTCGGCGGCGGCCGATAATGCCGTACTGCGGCGCAGCAAAAACCGCCGCCCGAGAGGATCAGTCGTCACGACACCACAAATCTCCACAATTCCGTGACACTATCAGTAAACTCTCGTAACAATTCCATGGTCTACTAGCGGGCATTCAGACAGGCGTCATCAACACCTGTCCGTTATCCCTTGATGTGGCCCTAATCGGTCCTGCCCATGTCGCGGGACCGGCTCGACTCGACCCGAGATCTTTTCCATGCCCGGAACCGCAGCGCCCGGCCGGCGACGCACGTCTGTGCCCGCCCCGGCTCAGCACACCCGCTCGACCGCCGACACCGACCTCACTGCAACGCTCGACGTCGCCGGCACGCCCGACGCCGCCTCGACCGTCGCAACCAGCACCACGCACGCGCGCTCGTTCCTGCTCGGCTGGCGCGCATGGCTGTTCGTCGCCGCGCTGATCTGCGCGTACGTGCTGCCGGGCGTCCTCGGTCACGATCCCTGGAAACAGGACGAAACCTACACGTTCGGCATCATCCAGCACATGCTCGAGACGGGCGACTTCGTCGTGCCGACCAATGCCGGCCTGCCGTTCATGGAAAAGCCGCCGCTTTACGCGTGGGTCGCGACCAGCCTCGCATGGCTGCTGCAACGCGTGATGCCGCTGCACGACGCGGCGCGACTCGCGAGCGCGCTGTTCGCCGCGCTCGCGTTCGGCTTCATCGCGCGCACGGCGCGCGTCGCCAGCCGCGCGGACACCTGGTTCGACCTGCGCGTGATCGGTCCCGTCGTGTTGAGCGCGGGCACGCTCGTCGTCATCAAGCACGTGCACGACATGATGACCGACGTCGCGCTGTTCGCCGGCACGGCAATCGGCTTTAGCGGGCTGCTCGAACTCGTGATGCAGCACGTCGCGCGCGCGCAGCAGATGCGCCACGGGCTGCCGGTCCGGCCGTCGGGCCGCTGGGCCGCACCGATCTTCGGCGCGGGCGTCGGCATTGCGCTGATGGCGAAGGGGCTGTTCGTGCCGCTCGTGTTCGCGGCCTCGCTCGTCGGCGCGCTGGTGCTCTATCCGGCCTGCCGCACCCGCTCGTTCGCGCGCTCGATCGGCATCGCCGCGCTCGTGTTCGCGCCGTTCGCGCTCATCTGGCCGACCGCGCTGTTCATGCGCTCCGAGACGCTGTTCATGACGTGGTTCTGGGATAACAACGTCGGCCGCTTCTTCGGCTTCTCCGTCCCCGAACTGGGCGCGGAAAACGACAAGCCGTTCTTCATCCTCCGCGCGTTCCTGCTCGTCGGCTTCCCGGTCGCGCCGCTCGCGATCGTCGCGCTCGCGCGCGGCGTGTGGCGCGACTGGCGGACGCCGCGCGTCGCGCTGCCCGTCTTGTTCACCGGCATCGGTCTCGCCGTGCTGCAAGTGTCCGCGACGTCGCGCCAGCTCTACATCCTGCCGTTCTTCGCGCCGCTCGCGCTGGTCGCCGCGCAGGCCATCGAACGCCTGCCGCGTCGGCTGCATCTCGCGTGGGATTACCTGAGCCGCATCCTGTTCGGCGCGGCCGTGGCGCTCGCCTGGGCAATCTGGGCGGTGATGGCCGATCCGGCCGCGTCGCGCGCGGATCTGGCGCCGCTCGGCCGCTGGCTGCCGCTCGACTGGACGATGCCGATCGAACCCGCGCTCGTGACCGGCGCGCTCGTGCTGACGGTCGGCTGGCTCACGCTGCTGCCGAAACTGCGCGCGACGGGCCTCTGGCGCGGCGCCCTGTCGTGGGGCGCCGGCGCACTCGTCGCATGGGGGCTCATCTACACGCTGCTTCTGCCGTGGCTCGACGTCGCGAAGAGCTACCGCTCGGTGTTCGACGACCTGAACGCGCATCTCGCGCTCGAATGGAACGACGGCGACTGCATGGCGAGCCTGCACGGGCTCGGCGAATCGGAAGCGCCGATGCTGTACTACTTCTCCGGCATCCAGCACACGCCGATCGACGACGCGAAAACGACGCGCTGCACCTGGATGATCGTCCAGGGGGTGCGGGCCGTCGATCCGGCGCCGGGCAGCGAATGGAAATTGTTCTGGTCGGGCGCGCGCCCGGGCGACAACGACGAACTGCTGCGCGTGTACGTGCGCACGCCCGAGCAGCACCTGCAGTGACGGATGGCGGCACGGCGCACCGTCGTGCGTCCCCTCGTGCCATGCGGGGAACGGCGAACACCGCCGCCTGACACGCGAACAGCCTCCGGGAAACGCGCGCCGCCGACCGGCGCGCCAGGCTGACACGGGTGGCCGCGCGACGCCGCGGGGCGGCCCCCTCCCCTTATCGCGCGACTGCGCGAATCTTCAGAACGACGAACCGGGCTCGCGAAGAAACGCCGTTTCCTCGTCGCTCGACTCGCGTCCGAGAATCGCGTTCCGGTGCGGAAAGCGGCCGAAGCGCTCGACGACGGCCGCATGCAGCAACGCGAAGCGGTGGTAGCTTTCGCACCCCGCCTCGTCGCGGATACCCGCGCACAGGCGCACGGCCTCGCGCTGGCTCTCGACCGACTCGTCGTGCTCGAACGGCAGATACGCAAACGCGCGGTGATGTCCGCTCGGCAACTGCGCGTCCCAGCCGGCCGCGACCACGCGGCGTGCAAGCGCGAGCGCCTTCGGGTCGGCGGCAAACGCGCGCGGCGTACCGCGATGGATGTTGCGCGAGAACTGGTCGAGCACGACGATCAACGCAAGTGCACCCGACGGCGAACCTGCCCAGTGATCGCATCCGCCGTCGCACGCAGCGTCGAGCAAGGCGCCATAGCGTGTACGCAGCACGTCGTCGAACGCCGCCCCGCCGTTGAACCAGACCTTGCGCGCCTGCCCGAATTCGGCCGAGCCCGGCTCGCCGAACCAGAAATCCAGGATCTCCCGCGCATGCGGATCAAGCGCCGCGCCTGCGTGGGTGGTGTCGATCGTCATGCAAACTCCAGGACGAGGCGCCGGGTGCGCGCGCTCTTCTTTTCCAGTTTCGCGATTCGCAGCTCGCCGATTTCGGCCGTGTTGCGCACATGCGTGCCGCCGCACGGCTGCAGGTCGACATGCTCGATGCGCAGCAGCCGCACCCGGCCGAGGCCCATCGGCGGCTTCACGCTCATTGTGCGCACGAGGTCCGGCCGCCCGGCCATCTCGTCGTCGGTGATCCACTCGGTCGTGACCGGGTGCGCGCCGACCACCAGGCCGGCGAGGCGCCGCTCGACATCGTCGCGGTCGATCGGGTCGGACGTCGCGAAATCGAGGCGGACATAGTCGGCCGTCACGCTGCAGCCGTCGACCGCGTACGGCAGCACCGCGCACATCAGGTGCGCGGCCGTATGCAGGCGCATGTGGCGGTAGCGGCGCAGCCAGTCGATCTCCGCGGCGACGCGCGTGCCGGGCACGAGCGCCGCAACACGCGCCTCCTGCCCCGATGCGGGCACGTGCACGGCATCGTCGGGGGTCGCGCCGTCGAACTTCGCCTTGCGCGTATCGGCGATCGCGATCGTGCTGCCGTCGGGCAGCGTCAGCGTGCCGGTGTCGCCGGCCTGGCCGCCGCCGAGCGGATAGAACACGGTGCGGTCGAGCCGGATGCCGTCTTCACCGACGGCGAGAACGACCGCGTCGCATTGCGTGAGGTACGCGTCTTCGCGAAACAGCGCTTGTGTCGTCATCGGGCTAACCTCGTATCGATTGGGGAAAGCGGCCAGTGTCGCGCCACGCGGTGCGCGCGCCCAGACGCAGATCGCCCCGCGCGCGTGCAGCGGCGTACCGGTCGGTCAACCGGGCCGGTTGCGCATCCAGTCGGCCGTATCGTAGAACGAATGCATGAGCCGCTCGCGCAGCGGTTCGGGCAATCCGACATCCTCCATCGCCCACGCCATGCAGCGCAGCCACTGATCGCGCTCGACCGACGCGATCGGGAACGGCAGGTGCCGCGCGCGCAGCCGCGGATGGCCGAACCGGCTGATGTAGTGGTCGGGGCCGCCGAGCCACCCGCACAGGAACCAGAACAGCTTGTCGCGCGAACCGTCGAGCGACGCCGGGTGCAGCGCGCGAATCTGCGCGAACTCGGGCTCGAGGTCCATCAGGTCGTAAAAGCGGTCCACCATTTCGCGCACGCGGGCTTCACCGCCCACGAGTTCGAACGCCGTCGGCTGCGACGGCGCATCGTCATTCACATCGGTCATACGGATAGTCGGAAACGGGATCTTCGGGGCCGCCGGCGACGCTCATGCGTCGCGCAGCGACTGCAGCGCGGGGCGCCGCAGCACATTATGCAGGCTCAGCCAGCCGGCCGCACCGGCGCACGCGACGCCGGCCGCAATGCCGGCCGGCACGAGCCACGGATCGACGGCGAGCTGGAAGTCGAACACACGCGACACGAGCACCCAGCCGACCGCGATCGCGCCCGCCGACGCCAGCGCGCCGGCCAGCGCGCCGACCACGATGAATTCCGCGCGCTGCACCGCATTGACCTGCGCCCGCGATGCGCCCAGCGCGCGCAGCAGCGCAGCCTCGCGCACCCGCTCGTCGCGCGTGCCGGCCAGCGCCGTGTAGAGCACGAGCACACCGGCCGCGAGCGTGAACGCGAACAGGAACTGCACCGCACCGACCACCTGCAGCATCATCCGCTGCAACTGCGCGAGGATCGGCGCGACGTCGATCGCGGTCAGGTTCGGGTAGCGCGCGATCAGCGGATCGAGCAGCGCGGCGTCCGAGGCCGGCAGATGGAAACTCGTCAGGTATACGGCCGGGAAATCCTTCAGCACCGGCGGCGGCATCAGCACGAAGAAATTGACGCGGAACGAGCCCCAGTCGAGCTTGCGCACGCTCGTGATCGGCGCGTCGACCGTCAGCCCCGTCACGTCGAAGCGCAGTACGTCGCCCGGCTTCACGTTCAGCGTCTTCGCGAGGCCGGCCTCGATCGAGATCTGCGGCGTGGCCGCGGTGCCGAACCAGTCGCCTTCGACGATCCGGTTGTCGGACGGCAGCTCGGTCGTATAAGACAGGTTGAACTCGCGGTCGACGAGCCGGCGGGCCTCGTCGGACGGGTAGGCATCCGGATTCACCGGCTTGCCGTTGATCGCGACGAGGCGGCCGCGCACCATCGGCGCGGGCACCGCGTCGCGCACGCCGTGCGCGGCCAGATACGCCGCGACGTCGGCACGCTGGTCGGGCTGGATGTCGATCAGGAACTGGTTCGGCGCATCGGGCGGCGTCGACTGCCGCCAGCCCGCAACGAGGTCGTTGCGCGTGATCGCGATCAACAGCAGGCACATCAGGCCGAGCGCCAGCGCCGTGATCTGCAGCGCGCTGGCCGTGCCGCGCCGGTGCAGCGACGCGAGCGCGTAACGCCAGCCGACGCCCGCGGCCACACGCGCGTTGCGCACCGCCCGCGCGGCGGCGAACAGCACGAGCCGCGCGATCAGCGCGAAACCGACCAGCGCGCCGGCGAAACCGCCCGCGACGATCAGCCCGAGCTTCAGGTTGCCGGCGGCCACGATCAGCAGCCCCGCGAACAGCACGACGCCGATCGCATACGCGGCCCACGCGGTGCGCGACGCGTCGCCCCACTCGCGCCGCAGCACGCGCACCGGCGGCACGCGCGTGAGCGGCACGAGCGGCGGCAGCGCGAAGCCGAGCAGCAGCACGAGCGCGGCGCCCACGCCGATCAGCGCCGGCCACGGCGTGGGCGGCGGCAGCACCACGTCGATCAGTCCGCCGAGCGCGGCCAGCAACGCCCAGTGGCCGCCGTAGCCAAGCACCGCGCCTGCGGCGCCGGATACGATGCCGATGCCGGCGAATTCGAGCGCGAACAACGCGCCGAGCGTGCGGCGGCTCACGCCGAGACAGCGCATCGTCGCGCAGCCGTCGAGATGGCGCCGCATGTAGCGCTGCGCGGCCATAGCGATCGCGACCGCCGCGAGCAGCGCGGTGAGCAGCGCGACGAGCGTCAGGAAGTGGCGCGCGCGATCCAGCGTCTGCCGCACCTGCGGCTGGCCTTCCTGCAGCGACTCGAGACCGGCACCGCGCAGCTTCCCGCCGTCGACGCGTGCGTGCGCATACGCTTCGAAGCGCGCGACGGCCTGCTGGTCGCCGGCGACCAGCAGCCGGTACGTGACCCGGCTGCCGTAGCCCGTGAGCCCCGTCGCGGCGAGTTCGTCCGCGCGCATCATCAGCCGCGGCGAAAAATTGACGAACGAAAACCCGCGATCGAGTTCGCGGGAGATCGATGCGGCGACCTTGAACGTGCGCAACCCGACGCGCACCGTATCGCCCGCCTTCAGGTGCAGCGCATCGAGCAGCGCCGGATCGGCCCATACGGTGCCCGGCGCGGGAATCCCGGCCGCCTTCTGCGAGGCGGAGGCACCGGCCGGCAGGATCTCGACCGCGCCGCGCAACGGATAGCCGGGCGACACGGCCTTCACGGCCGCGAGGCGCGATGGCGCCGCGTCGGACGCCTGCCCGCCCGTGGCGGACGCGATCATGCTCGGGAAGATCGCGGTCGTCGCGGTACGCAGGCCGAGCGCGCGAGCCTGCCGGTCGAACGACGGATCGACGGGGCGGTCGGCCCGCACGACGAAATCGGCGCCGAGCATCTGGCGCGCGTCGCGCTCGAGCCCCTGGCGCAGCCGGTCGGCGAGGAAGCCGACGCTCGTCAGCGCCGCGACCGCGAGTACCAGCGCAAGGACGAGCAGCGTCAGTTCGCCCGCGCGCCAGTCGCGCGCGGTCATGCGGGCAGCCTGGCGGATCAGGTCGCGCAGGCCGAAGCGGCCGGCATGCGCACGCATCTCATGGCCGGGTTGCCCGGCGGGCGGCTGCGCCGTGTGTTGCCGCCCCTTCAATCGCGCTTCCCCCCGATCGAGTTCAGCCGCGACACCATGTGGTTCGCCATGCCGCGAAAGCCGCCCGAGACACCCCGCCACAGACGCGGAAGCGCCCACGCGGAAGCCGCGATGAAGGCGGCGAGCAGCACCAGGAAGGCGAGCGGAACGAAGAACGCGAGCACGAGCCCGCCGACCACGAGGCCGTCCTCGGTCGACGATGCGACCCAGTTCGAAATCGGTTCAGGAGACAGGTTGATCAGCGCGCGCGTGCCGGCCTTCGCCACGTGCGCGGCACCGGCGAGCGAACCGCCGGCGAGCCCCGCGACCGCGAGCACGGTCGGATCGGCATGGCCGAGCGCGCCGGCCGCGAGCACGGCGCCGGCCGGAATGCGGATGAAGGTGTGCACGGCATCCCACAGCGAGTCGAACGCGGGGATCTTGTCGGCAAGGAATTCGGTGACGGTGAGCACGGCCGCGGCGCCGATGACCCACGGCGACATCAGGACGGCCAGCGTGTCGGGCAGGTGCAGCCAGCCGAACCGCGCCAGCAGGCCGGCGATCAGCACCGTCAGGTACAGGCGCAGGCCGCTCGCCCACGCGAGCCCCGCGCCGAGCGAAATGGCTTCGATCATGGCCCTCTCCTTGCACTTTCCGTGCGCTTTGCCGATTGATCGGATCGGGTCGGACAGACCGGCCGCGTGGCGCGTGGCGACCGGCACCGCGTGCCGCGAGAAGCACGACGGTATTCAGGCCCGAATGCGTTCCATTATAGACAGGCCGGACGGGCGGCCGGCGCAATTCCGCGGCACGGCACCCGGGCGCGACCGCGCCCGGACGCGGTCGTCAGGCCGCCGACGACAGCTTGAGGCCGATCAGCCCCGCGACGATCAGCGCGGCACTCGCGACACGCGCGACGGTCAGCGCCTCGCCCATCATCACGATGCCGAACACGAACGCACCGACCGCGCCGATGCCCGTCCACACCGCGTATGCGGTGCCGAGCGGCAACTGGCGCATCGCGACCGCGAGCAGCCCGAAGCTGGCCAGCGCCGTCACGATCGTAAACACCGACGGACCGAGCTTCGTGAAGCCGTCCGACGATTTCAGGCCGGCCGCCCAGGCCACTTCCAGCAAACCGGCAATCAACAACCATACCCACGCCATCCCGACGTACTCCGTATCGGATGGGGCCGTCCCCGTTGAAGCGAATGTCCCGGGGTCGTCCCCGGGCGGCGCCGAGTATAACAAGATGCTTACGGACACGCCGGCGGCCGGCCGGGGGCGCGACCGGCCGGTCCCGGTCAGTTCGAGACGCGCTTCGGCGTCGCGCCGCCGACGCAGCGGTCGTCGCGGTACAGCGCCCACTCCTCGCACACGCGGCCGTCCTTGAACACGCACATGCCGACCTGCCCGCTCGACAGGTTGCGTACCGTGTGGTGGCCGCCGAGCTTGGTGCAATTGACCGATGCGGGATTGGCCGTCGCCTGCTGGGACGACGGCGGTTGCTGCCCGGGCGGCAGCGGTTGGGCGAACGCGCCAGACGCGGCAAGCGCCAGCGCACAGATGACGACCAGACGGACGGACATTGCACGCTCCTCGTTTTCGTTCGCGGAGCGGTCAGGATAACGGGGAATGAGCGCCGGGTGTGCAACGCGCGCGTCGGCCGCGGGACTGTCGCGCCGACGCAACCCTGCCGGCGCGCGACGTCACGCGCACGTGCGCCGCCGCGGCCCGGCCGGGCCCGTCATGCGGCGCCGACGAGCCGGTATCCGACGCCCGTCTCGGTGACGATGTACTCGGGCTGCGCCGGGTCGCGCTCGAGCTTCTGGCGCAGGTGCGCCATGTAGATGCGCAGGTAGTGGTGGCTTTCGACGTGCGACGGCCCCCACACGTCGCGCAGCAGTTGCCGGTGCGTGAGCACGCGCCCCGCGTGACGCACGAGCGTGGCGAGCAACCGGTACTCGAGCGGCGTCAGGTGCACGATCTCCCCGTCGCGCCACACCTGGCGCAGCGCGAGATCGACCGTCACGGTGCCGAAACTCACCTTCGGCGACTCGTTCGCGCCGCCCTGGTTGCGCCGACGCAGTTGCGCGCGGATCCGCGCGCGCAGTTCGGACACGCCGAACGGCTTGGTCAGGTAATCGTCGGCGCCGGCATCGAGCGCCGCGACCTTCTCTTCTTCCTGCGTGCGCGCCGACAGCACGATCACCGGCACCTCGGACCAGCCGCGCAGTTCGCGGATCACGTCGAGGCCGTCGGTATCGGGCAGGCCGAGGTCGACGATCACGAGATCGGGCTTGCGCGTCGCCGCGTCGATCAGCCCCTGCTTGCCCGTCTCGGCCTCGAACACCGCGATGTCCTCCTCCTCGAGCGCGGCGCGCACGAAACGGCGGATCTGCTTTTCGTCCTCGATCAGGACGACGGTCAGGCTGGGTTCACTCATGGTCTGGCAATGACTCGGATGGGGACGACGCACCCGGCACCTCGGGTTCGTCGTCGGATACGGCAGGCGCGGCCGGCGGCGTCTCGACCGGCAGCGTGAACCAGAAGCGCGCGCCCGTCACGTGGCCGTCGGGCGCGGTGCGGTTGAGCGCGCCGATTTTACCGCCGTGCGCCTCGACGATCGCGCGGCAGATCGCGAGGCCGAGCCCGATGCCCGGCGTCGCCGACTCCTTCTCGCCGCGCGTGAACTTGTCGAAGATCCGCGTTTCCATGCCGGCCGGCAGGCCCGGGCCGTGATCGTCGACATGCACGCGCACGAACGGCAGCCCGTCGTCGGTCACGCGCTCCGCGCCGATCTCGAGCGGCGTATCGGGCGGCGTGTACTTCGCCGCGTTCTCGAACAGGTTGGTGAACAGGCGCTCCATCAGCACCGCGTCCATCTGCAGGAGCGGCAGGTCGGCCGGCAGCACGACGCGTGCGGGATGGCGCGACAGCACGCGCTTGCATGCGGCAAGCGCCGCGCCGACGGTTTCCTCGAGCAGCGACCACTGGCGCTTGAGCTGCAGGCTGCCGGCCTGCAGCCGCGCCATGTCGAGCAGGTTCGTGACGATGCCCGTCATCCGCAGCGCCTCGTCGTGAATCGCATCGACGAGTTCGCCCTCGCGCTGCGCGAAGCGCTCGGCGGCCGCGGCGTCGCCGCCCTGTGCGGCCGCGCGTCCGTTCGCGAGCATCGACGAGAAACCGACGATCGTCGTGAGCGGCGTACGCAGGTCGTGCGAGATCGCCGACAGCAGCGAGTTGCGCAGCCGCTCGGATTCCATGTTGACGAGCGCGTCGCGCGCGATCTCGACGTAGTGCACGCGTTCGAGCGCGAGTGCGATCTGCGCGGCGAATGCGTCGAGCATCCGCTGCTGCTCGGGCACCTCGAGTTCGCGAGGTTCGCGTGACGCGACCGCGAGCACGCCGCGCGTGCGCATCGGCGCCTTCAGCGGCAGGTACAGCGCGACCGTCGCGGGCAAGGTATCCGTGCCGCGACCGGCCGGCTTCTGCTGGTCGTATACCCACTGGCCGACGTCGCTGTCGAGGTCGGCGCCCGTCAGCGTGACGGCCGCGTCGGGCTCCTCGATCTTCTGCCGCACCTTGTCCGCGCTGTCGGGCAGCAGGAACGCGACGCGCGCGCGGAACACCTCGCCGACGTGACGGCTGCCGATCTCGACGATCTGCTCGGTCGTCAGCGCCGCGCCCAGCTCGCGCGCCATCGCGTAGATCGCGCCGGTGCGGCGCTCGCGGCGCTGCGCGACGCTCGCCTGGCGCGTCAGCGTCGACGTCAGGTGGCTGATCACGAGCGACGTAAGCAGCATCCCGAAGAAGGTCAGCAGGTATTGCGTATCGCTGACCGAGAACGACATGCGCGGCGGCACGAAGAAGTAATCGAACGCGGCCACCGACAGGAACGACTGCAGCACGCCCGGGCCGCGCCCGAGCCGCACGGCCGAGAACACGACGCCGAGCAGGTACAGCATCACGAGGTTCGTGAGGTCGAGCCGCTCGGACACGAGGCTCGCGACGACCGTGATCGCCGCGCAGATCGCGGCCGCATACGCGTAGTGCCGCGGCGGCGAGCGATGCGTGCCGAACTGCGCGAACGCGTCGCGCCAGTCGCGCGCACGCGCGTCGAGCGGCGCGGCGCGCGCCTCGTCGCTCGCGGACGCACGGATCAGCATCAGGTCGACGTCGCCCGCGCGCTCGGCGAGCTGCTCGCCGAACGGCCGCGCGAAGCGGCGCACGAGCCCGACCTTCGGCGAGCCGCCCGCGACGATCTTCGACACGTTGCGCACCTTCGCATAGCCGATCAGCGCGGCGACCGCGTCGGCGCCGGCGAGCGTGGCCGTCTCCGCGCCGAGTTCGGCGGCGAGCTTCAGCGCATCGAGCGTACGCTGCCGCCGCGCGTCGGGCAGCCGCTGCAGCCGCGGCGTCTCCACATAGACGGCGATCCAGTCGGCCTTCAGGCTCGCGGCGAGCCGCGCGGCCGCGCGCACGAGCGTCGGCGCCTCGGGGCCCGGCCCGACGCATACGAGCAGCCGTTCGCGCGCCTGCCAGATGCGCTGGATCGAGCGGTCGGCGCGGTATTCGCGCATCTGCGCGTCGACGCGATCGGCCGTGCGCCGCAACGCCAGTTCGCGCAGCGCGATCAGGTTGCCCTTGCGGAAGAAGTTGCGCACCGCGCGCTCGGCCTGCTGCGCGAGATAGACCTTGCCGTCGCGCATCCGCTCGAGCAGTTCCTCGGCCGGCAGGTCGACGAGCGTGACTTCGTCGGCCGCGTCGAATACGCGGTCGGGCACCGTCTCCCACACGCGGATGCCGGTGATCGCGCCGACCACGTCGTTCAGGCTTTCGAGGTGCTGGACGTTGACGGTCGTATAGACGTCGATGCCCGCGTCGAGCAGTTCGTACACATCCTGCCAGCGCTTCATGTGACGTGCGCCCTGCACGTTCGAATGCGCGAGCTCGTCGACGAGGATCAGTTGCGGCTGGCGCGCGAGTGCGCCGTCGAGATCGAATTCGGCGAGCGTGCGGCCGCGATAGTCGATGCGCGCGAGCGGCAGCACGTCGAGACCGTCGAGCAGTGCGGCGGTTTCGCTGCGCCCGTGGGTCTCGACGATGCCGACGACGACGTCGACGCCTTCCTGCAGGCGCTGGCGCGCGGCCTGCAGCATCGCGTAGGTCTTGCCGACACCGGCCGATGCGCCGAAGAAGATCTTGAGCTGGCCGCGCCGCTGCTTTTCTTCGTCACGTTGCAGCTTGTCGAGGAGTTGGTCTGGATCGGGACGATTCATGCGTCAGAAAGGCGGAGCGCCCGGATGCGCGCGAGTACGAGCATTGTTGTTCCAAATCGCCGCAAAAGGCAAAGACGGCGCAAGCGCCGTCGGGAAAAGGCGCGCCCGGCGCGGGGCTGACCGCGCCGGGCGCCGGTTGCCGGACGCGCTCAGTGCGCGGCCTGCGCCGCGTCGAGCGCGAGGTTCAGCTTCAGCACGTTCACGCGCGCCTCGCCGAGCACGCCGAACTGGCGGCCCGTCGTGTTCGCGGCGACGAGCTGCGCGACCGCGTCGGGCGTCAGGTTGCGCGCCTTCGCGACGCGCTCGACCTGGTACGCGGCGGCGGCCGGCGTGATCTCCGGATCGAGGCCGCTCGCCGACGCCGTCACGAGGTCGACCGGCACGGGCTTCGACATGTCGGTACCCGCGTCGCGCAGCGCGGCGATGCGCCCCTTCACCTGGTCGGCGAGCGACGGGTTCAGCGGGCCGAGGTTCGAGCCGCCGGAGCCGGTCGCGTTGTACGGCATCGGCGCCGTGGCCGACAGCCGGCCCCAGAAGTACTTCGGCGCATCGAAGGGCTGGCCGATCAGCGCGGAGCCGACCGGCTTGCCGTCCTTCTCGATCAGGCTGCCGTTCGCCTGCGACGGGAACACGGCCTGGCCGAACACGGTCATCACGGCCGGGTAAGCCAGGCCCGTCACGGCGGTCAGGACGACGAAGAGCACGACGAGCGGGCGAATCAACGTTTTCATGATGTTTCCTTCAATGGCGGCCGGTTCAGGCCCAGCCGAGTGCAGCGAGCGTCATGTCGATCAGCTTGATGAACGGGAACGGCAGCAGCACGCCGCCGAGGCCGTACACCAGCAGGTTGCGGCGCAGGAGCGACGCGGCGCCGAGCGGCCGGTACGTGACGCCCTTCAGCGCGAGCGGGATCAGCGCGACGATGATCAGCGCGTTGAAGATCACCGCCGACAGGATCGCGGACGCCGGCGACGTCAGGTGCATGATGTCGAGCACGCGCAGTTGCGGGTACGTCGTCACGAACGCGGCCGGGATGATCGCGAAGTACTTCGCGATGTCGTTCGCGATCGAGAACGTCGTCAGCGAGCCGCGCGTCATCAGCATCTGCTTGCCGATCTCGACGATCTCGATCAGCTTCGTCGGGTTCGAGTCGAGGTCGACCATGTTGCCCGCTTCCTTCGCGGCCTGCGTACCGGTGTTCATCGCCACGGCGACGTCGGCCTGCGCGAGCGCCGGCGCGTCGTTGGTGCCGTCGCCCGTCATCGCGACGAGCCGGCCGGCCGCCTGGTGCTCGCGGATCGTCGCGAGCTTGGTTTCCGGCGTCGCTTCCGCGAGGAAATCGTCGACGCCCGCTTCCGCCGCGATCGCCGCGGCCGTCAGCCGGTTGTCGCCCGTCACCATCACGGTCTTGATGCCCATCTTGCGCAGCTCCGCGAAGCGCTCCTTGATGCCGCCCTTCACGATGTCCTTCAGCTCGATCACGCCGAGCACGCGCGCCGCACCGTCATGCAGGTCGGCCACGACGAGCGGCGTGCTGCCGCGGCGCGCGACTTCGTCGACCGCGCGGCGCACTTCTTCCGGGAAGCGGCTGCCGTGCGTCTCGACGTATTGGCGGATCGCATCGGCCGCGCCCTTGCGGATCTCGCGGCCGGGGATGTCGACGCCGGACATCCGCGTCTGCGCCGAGAAGCCGATGAACGTCGCGTGCAGCTGCGCCATGTCGCGCTGGCGAATGTTGAAACGTTCCTTGGCCAGTACCACGATGCTGCGGCCTTCCGGCGTTTCGTCGGCGAGCGACGACAGCTGCGCGGCATCGGCCAGCGCTTCCTCGGTCACGCCCGGCGCCGGCACGAACGTCGATGCCTGACGGTTGCCCAGCGTGATCGTGCCGGTCTTGTCGAGCAGCAGCACGTCGACGTCGCCGGCCGCTTCCACCGCACGGCCCGACGTCGCGATCACGTTCGCCTGCATCATCCGGCTCATCCCGGCCACGCCGATCGCGGAAAGCAGCCCGCCGATCGTCGTCGGGATCAGGCACACGAGCAGCGCGACGAGCGCGGTGATCGTCACGACGTGGCCGGCCTTCATCGCCTCGACCGAGAACATCGAGAACGGCAGCAGCGTCGCCGTTGCCAGCAGCATCACGATCGTCAGCGCGACGAGCAGGATCGTCAGCGCGATTTCGTTCGGCGTCTTCTTGCGCTTCGCGCCTTCGACCATCGCGATCATTCGGTCGAGGAACGCCTCGCCGGGGTTCGCGGTGACCTTGACGACGATCCAGTCGGACAGCACGCGCGTGCCGCCCGTCACGGACGAGAAGTCGCCGCCCGATTCGCGGATCACCGGCGCGGATTCGCCGGTGATCGCCGATTCGTCGACCGACGCGACACCGTCGACCACCTCGCCGTCGGCCGGGATCACGTCGCCGGCCTCGACCAGCACGACGTCGCCACGGCGCAGCTCGGTCGCGGTCGTGATGCGGATCGGCGACTTCGGATGCGGCTCGTTGAGCTTCTTCGCCATCACGTCCTTCTTCGCACTGCGCAGCGACGCGGCCTGCGCCTTCGAGCGCCCTTCGGCGAGCGCCTCGGCGAAGTTCGCGAACAGCACGGTGAACCACAGCCACAGCGCGATCGCGAGGATGAAGCCCGCGGGCGCCTCGGCCTGGCCGGAAAGCGCCGCGATCCACAGGATCGTGGTCAGGATGCTGCCGACGTACACGCAGAACATCACCGGGTTGCGGAACTGCGTGCGCGGCGTGAGTTTCTTGAACGAGTCCACGATCGCCGGGCGCAGCAGCGCCGGATCGAACATGGACCGTGTTGCGGAATGTTGAGTCATTGCGATCTCTTCAATCTCTTGAGTCTTTTCAACGTGTCGCCGCGCGTCATGCGCCCAGCCACATCATCAGGTGCTCGACGCCCGGGCCGAGCGCAAGCGCCGGCACGTAGGTCAGCGCGCCCACCAGCAGCACCGTGCCGAGCAGCAGCACGACGAACAGCGGACCGTGCGTCGGCAGCGTGCCGCTCGTCACCGCGATGCGCTTCTTCGCGGCGAGCGAGCCGGCGATCGCCAGCACCGGCACGATCGTGCCGAAGCGGCCGAACCACATCGCGATCGCGGTCATCCAGTTGTAGAACGGCGTGCCGACCGTCAGGCCCGCGAACGCGCTGCCGTTGTTGTTCGCGGCCGAGCTGAACGCGTACAGGATTTCCGAGAAGCCGTGCGGGCCGGGATTCGAGATGCCGGCCTTGCCCGCATCGGCGAGCACGGCGATCGACGTGCCGACCAGCACGAGCAGCGGCGTGAGCAGCACGACGATCGACACCATCTTCATCTCGTACGCTTCGATCTTCTTGCCGACGTATTCCGGCGTGCGGCCGATCATCAGGCCGGCGACGAACACCGCGAGCAGCGCGAACACGAGCATCCCGTAGAGACCCGAGCCGACCCCGCCGTAGATCACCTCGCCGAGCTGCATCAGCAGCATCGGCACGAGGCCGCCGAGCGGCGTCAGCGAATCGTGCATCGTGTCGACCGCGCCGCACGACGCGGCCGTCGTCGCGACCGTGAAGATGCCGGTCTGCGCGATCCCGAAGCGCGTTTCCTTGCCTTCCATGTTGCCGCCCGGCTGCAGCGCGCCCGTCGACTGGTCGACGTGCAGCGCGGCGAGCGTCGGGTTGCCGCCCTGCTCGGCGCTCACCTCGACGCCGATCGCGAGCACGAACGCGACGGTCATCGCCGCGAGCACCGCGATGCCCTGCCGGCGGTCGCCGATCATCCGGCCGAACACGAGACACAGCGCGGCCGGGATGATCAGGATCGAGAAGATCTGCAGGAAGTTCGCGAACGGCGTCGGGTTCTCGTACGGGTGCGCGGAGTTCGCGTTGAAGAAGCCGCCGCCGTTGGTGCCGAGCATCTTGATCGCTTCCTGCGACGCGACCGGGCCCATCGCGAGCGTCTGCTTCGTGAGCGGGGTCGGCACCGTGACCGCGTTGCCCTTGTCGTCCTTCACCGGATTGCCCTGCGCGTCGAGCTTCGGCGCCGCATAGGTGCTCGCCTGCAGCACCGGCACGTCCTGGTACGCCTTCATGTTCTGGATCACGCCCTGGCTCATCAGCAGCGCGGCGACGATCATCGACATCGGCACGAGCACGTACATCGTCACGCGCGTGAGGTCGACCCAGAAGTTGCCGATGGTCTGCGCGGTATGACGCGCGAAGCCGCGGATCAGCGCGATCACGACGACGATGCCGGTTGCCGCCGACAGGAAGTTCTGCACGGTCAGGCCGAGCATCTGCGTCAGGTAGCTGACGGTCTGCTCGGGCGTGTAGTCCTGCCAGTTCGTGTTGGTGACGAAGCTGACGGCCGTGTTGAACGCGCCGTCGACCGTCATCGCGCCGAATTGCTGCGGGTTGCCGGGCAGGAAGCCCTGCAGGCGCAGCAGGCCGTAGAGGAACAGCGCGCCGAGCGCGTTGAACGCGATCGTCGCGATCGCGTACTGCTTCCAGTTCATCTCGCTGCCGGCATCGACGCCGGCAATGCGGTACAGCGCGCGCTCGAGCGGCCCGAACACGCGCACGACGCGCGAACTGCCGTCCATCACCGCGGACAGGTAGCGCGCGACCGGCACGGCCGCCGCCAGCAGCACGACGACGAAGAGCAGCGTCTGAAACAGGTTGTTCGCGTTCATTCGATGTCCTCCGCGCGCAGCAGCGCAAAGACGAGATACGCGAACAGCAGTGCCGTCGAGGCGCCCGCCAGCCAGAGCATCCAGGTCATGCTCGCCCCCCGCGACCGTATTGCACGAGCTTGTCGCAACCGGCAACCAAACCGAGGATCAGCGTGGTGAAGAGCACCAGTGCGCCGATGAAAACCCCATCCATTTTTCTGTTCTCCATCGTCGAAATCAGACGACTAGAACCTTATGGGAACGCACGTAAAGGACGGGTCAAAGGTATCGGGGCGGGTATAAAAAACGTGTAAACGCGGGCGGCGGAACGGCGGGCGGAACGATGGGCAGGACGGGCGACACGCCGGTGCCGCCCGCCGGGAGGGCGTGCCGACATGATGCCGGCACGATGGGATGTATCAGGGAACGAGGATCGTCGAGCCGGTGGTCTTGCGCGACTCGAGGTCGGCATGCGCGCGGCCGACTTCCGCGAGCGGATAGCGCTGGTTGATGCTGGTTTTCACCTTGCCCGACAGGATCACGTCGAACAGCTCGGCGGCCGCGGACTCGAGATCGGCGCGCTTCGCGATGTACGAGAACAGCGTCGGCCGCGTGAAGAACAGCGAGCCGCGCGACGAGAACTCCTTCGAATCGATCGCCGGCAGCGGGCCCGACGCGTTGCCGAAGCTGACGAAGTAGCCGAGCGGCGCGAGGCAGTCGAGCGAGCCGATGTAGGTGTCCTTGCCGATCGAGTCGTAGACAACGGGCACGCCCGCGCCGTTCGTGATCTCCTTTACGCGCTGCGTGAAGTTCTCGCGCGTGTAGACGATCGGATGGTCGCAACCGTGCGCCTTCGCGAGCGCGGCTTTCTCGTCGGAGCCGACCGTACCGATCACGGTCGCGCCGAGCGCCTTCGCCCATTGGCACACCAGCAGGCCGACGCCGCCGGCCGCCGCGTGGATCAGGATCGTGTCGCCGGCCTTCACCGGGTACGTGCGGCGCAGCAGGTAGTGCGCGGTCAGGCCCTGCAGCATCACCGACGCCGCGTCGTCGTAGCTGATGCCGTCCGGCAGCTTCACGAGCCGCTCGGCCGGCATCACGCGTTCCTGCGCATACGCGCCCGGCGGCTGCCCGACGTACGCGACGCGGTCGCCCGCCTTGAGCGCGGTCACGCCTTCGCCGACGGCCGTCACCTCGCCCGCCGCCTCCATCCCGAGACCGCCGGGCAGCGGCTGCGGATAAAGGCCGGTGCGGAAATACACGTCGATGTAGTTGAGCCCGACCGCGTGCTGCCGAATGCGGACTTCACCCGCCTTCGGCTCGCCGACCTCGACATCGACCCACTTCATCACGTCCGGGCCGCCCGGCTGGTCGTATCGGATTGCTTTCGGCATCGTTTCGCTCCTTGTCTGTCTGTCGGTCAGGGAAATGGTCGGATCGCCGACGCACAGCGCCGACCGATGCAGGCAACAGCCGGCGGCAGGCGCGTCGCGACGCACGATTCTCGCCCGACGCCGCCGTCCGTGCATGGCCCTGCCCGCAACAGGGGCAATCGGGCCACGCTGCGGGCTAGCAGCGGTCCTGCATGTTCCGCGCCAGATCGTCGAGCAGCATCCGCGCCGTCGCAACGTTGGTCGCGACCGGCACGTCGTGCACGTCGCACGCGCGCACGAGCGCGGTGATGTCGGGATCGTGCGGCTGCGCGGTCATCGGGTCGCGCAGGAACACGACGATGTCCACGCGGCCGTCCGCCAGTTCCGCGCCGATCTGCAGGTCGCCGCCGAGCGGCCCCGACAGCTTGCGCTCGACCTCGAGCCCGTGCGCGGCGGCGATCCGGCCGCCCGTCGTGCCCGTCGCCACCAGGCGGCATTGCGCGAGCGTCTCGCGATACTGACCCGCGAGCGCGACGATCTCGTCCTTCTTCGCGTCGTGCGCAATCAATGCGATGCGGGGTTTGCTCATCTCCAGTTCCTTCGTCGTTCGGTTGTTGTCGTCGTGAATCGAAAAGCGCGGGTCAGAACGTACCCGGATACGCGCCGCCGTCGAGCAGCCAGTTCTGCCCGGTGATGTAGCCGGCATGCACGCTGCACAGGAACGCGCACGCCGCGCCGAACTCTGCGCGCGTGCCGAGGCGGCCGGCCGGGATCTCCTTCGTGCGCCGCGCGCGCATCTCGTCGACCGTCACGCCCTGCGCCTTCGCCGACGCGGTGAGCGTGGTCGCGATCCGGTCGGTGTCGAACAGGCCCGGCAGCAGGTTGTTGATCGTCACGCCCTGCCCCGCGACCTTGCGCGACAGCCCCGCGACGAAGCCGGTCAGCCCCGAGCGCGCGCCGTTCGACAGCGCGAGCACGTCGATCGGCGCCTTCACGGCCGAACTGGTGATGTTGACGATCCGGCCGAAGCGGCGCGCGATCATCCCGTCGAGGGTCGCGCGGATCAGCTCGATCGGCGTCAGCATGTTCGATTCGAGCGCACGGATCCAGTCGTCGTGCGAGAAGTCGCGGAAGTCGCCGGGCGGCGGGCCGCCCGCATTCGTCACGAGAATGTCCGGCTGCGGGCACGCGGCGAGCGCGGCCGCACGCCCGTCCGGTGTCGTGATGTCGCAGGCGACCGCGGTCACCGACACGTTCGCGCCGGCGCGGATCTCCTCCGCGGTTTCCTCCAGCGTGTCGCGCGTGCGCGCGACGATCACGAGGTTCACGCCCTCCGCGGCCAGCGCTTCCGCGCAGCCGCGACCGAGCCCCTTGCTTGCCGCACACACGAGCGCGGTCTTTCCTTCGATGCCGAGATCCATCGTCGATTCCTTGGTGGCGACACGCGCCGGCGCGGCCCGGCTGCTTCGGCGCCCGGACCACGGGCGGGCCAGGCAGGCGAACGGGCGGGCGCAGGCGCGCGGATTGTCGTGAGACGTCGATATTATCCGGATCATGCGGCGCGCCTTGGTAAAATTGCGGACATAAGCGCGCGGCCGGCTTGCGCCCGCCCCCGCCCCCGATCCTCTTTTGCCGCCAAGGCGCCCCGTCATGAAACAGGACAGCCGTTTCCCGAATCTCTTCATCACCGATCACCCGCTGATCCAGCACAAGCTCACGCACATGCGCGACAAGGACACGTCCACCCGCACGTTCCGCGAGCTGCTGCGCGAAATCACGCTGCTGATGGGTTACGAGATCACCCGCAACCTGCCGATTACCACCAAGCGGGTCGAAACCCCGCTCGTCGAGGTCGACGCGCCGGTGATCGCGGGCAAGAAACTGGCGATCGTGCCGGTGCTGCGCGCGGGCATCGGGATGTCGGACGGCCTGCTCGATCTGGTGCCCTCCGCGCGTGTCGGCCATATCGGCGTGTACCGCGCCGACGACCATCGCCCGGTCGAATACCTGGTGCGCCTGCCGGATCTGGAAGACCGCATCTTCATCCTGTGCGACCCGATGGTCGCGACCGGCTACTCGGCCGTGCACGCGGTCGACGTGCTGAAACGCCGCAACGTGCCGGCCGCGAACATCATGTTCGTCGCACTGGTGGCCGCGCCCGAAGGCGTGCAGGTGTTCCAGGACGCGCACCCCGACGTGAAGCTGTTCGTCGCGTCGCTCGATTCGCACCTGAACGAGCACGCGTACATCGTGCCGGGCCTGGGCGACGCGGGCGACCGCCTGTTCGGCACCAAGAACTGAGCCCCGGCACGGCCGCGCGGCGCGCGGCCCGGCTCGCGGCGGCCCACCCGGCCGTTCGGCCATGCGCGGCGGCCCCGATCCGGCGGTCGCCGCGTGATAAAATCTCGATCCACTCGACACGCGCGGCCCCGCGGCTTCATGCCCGCCGACACGGCCGCCGACTCAACGACACATTGAAACAATCGCCCGCGCTGCGCGCCCGGGCACGGAGAAAGGTATGGCTGGTCATTCGAAATGGGCCAACATCAAGCATAAGAAGGCAGCGGCCGACGCGAAGCGCGGCAAGATCTGGACCCGCCTGATCAAGGAAATCCAGGTCGCGGCGCGCCTCGGCGGCGGCGACGTCAACTCGAACCCGCGCCTGCGTCTGGCGGTCGACAAGGCGGCCGACGCGAACATGCCGAAGGACAACGTCAAGCGCGCGATCGATCGCGGCGTCGGCGGCGCGGACGGCGCGAACTACGAGGAAATCCGTTACGAAGGCTACGGCATCAGCGGCGCGGCGATCATCGTCGACACGCTGACCGACAACCGCACCCGCACGGTCGCGGAAGTCCGCCACGCGTTCTCGAAGTTCGGCGGCAACATGGGCACCGACGGCTCGGTCGCGTTCATGTTCGATCACGTCGGCCAGTTCCTGTTCGCCCCCGGCACGTCGGAAGACGCGCTGATGGAAGCCGCGCTCGAAGCCGGCGCGAACGACGTGAACACGAACGACGACGGCTCGATCGAAGTGCTGTGCGACTGGCAGGCATTCTCGGCGGTGAAGGACGCGCTCGAAGCCGGCGGCTTCAAGGCCGAACTCGCCGAAGTGACGATGAAGCCGCAGAACGAAGTCGAATTCACCGGCGACGACGCAGCGAAGATGCAGAAGCTCCTGGACGCGCTCGAGAACCTCGACGACGTGCAGGACGTGTATACGAACGCCGTCATCGTCGAGGAATGAGATGCCGGCCGCCGCGCACCCTTTGCGGCGGCGGCCCGATCGAATCCGCGGCCGGCGCGCCTGAGCGTGCCGGCCGCCCTGTTTTCTAGTCTGCGGGGAATCCCATGAAACTACTCGTCGTCGGTTCCGGCGGCCGCGAACATGCGCTGGCGTGGAAGCTCGCGCAGTCGCCGCGCGTCCAGATGGTCTACGTCGCGCCCGGCAATGGCGGCACGGCACAGGACGAGCGTCTGAAGAACGTCGACATCACGGCGCTCGACGAACTCGCCGATTTCGCGGAAAGCGAAGGCGTCGCGTTCACGCTCGTCGGGCCGGAAGCGCCGCTCGCGGCCGGCATCGTCAACCTGTTCCGCGCACGCGGCCTGAAGGTCTTCGGCCCGACCCGCGAAGCCGCGCAGCTCGAGAGCTCGAAGGATTTCGCGAAGGCGTTCATGAAGCGCCACGGCATCCCGACCGCCGAGTACGAAACGTTCTCCGACGTGGCCGCCGCGCACGCGTACATCGACGCGAAGGGTGCGCCGATCGTCGTGAAGGCCGACGGCCTCGCGGCCGGCAAGGGTGTCGTCGTCGCGATGACGCTGGAAGAAGCGCATCAGGCCGTCGACATGATGCTGTCGGGCAACAAGCTGGGCGACGCCGGCGCGCGCGTCGTGATCGAGGAATTCCTCGACGGCGAGGAAGCCAGCTTCATCGTGATGGTCGACGGCAAGCACGCGCTGGCGCTGGCTTCCAGCCAGGACCACAAGCGCCTGCTCGACGAGGATCGCGGCCCGAACACCGGCGGCATGGGCGCGTATTCGCCCGCGCCGATCGTCACGCCGCAGATGCACGCACGCGTGATGCGCGAGATCATCATGCCGACCGTGCGCGGGATGGAGAAGGACGGCATCCGCTTCACGGGCTTCCTGTATGCGGGCCTGATGATCGACAAGGAAGGCAATCCGCGCACGCTCGAGTTCAACTGCCGGATGGGCGACCCGGAAACGCAGCCGATCATGGCGCGCCTGAAGAGCGATTTCTCGAAGGTCGTCGAGCAGGCGATCGCGGGCACGCTCGACACGGTCGAGCTCGACTGGGACCGCCGCACCGCGCTCGGCGTCGTGCTGGCCGCGCACGGTTATCCGGACGCGCCGCGCAAGGGCGACCGCATCAACGGGATCCCGGCCGAGACCGAACAGGCGGTCACGTTCCATGCGGGCACGACGCTCGACGGCGACAAGCTGACGACGTCCGGCGGCCGCGTGCTGTGCGTGGTCGGCCTCGCCGATTCGGTGCGCGAAGCGCAGCAGCATGCGTACGACACGATCAACCAGATCAATTTCGAAGGCATGCAGTACCGCCGCGACATCGGCTTCCGCGCGCTCAACCGCAAGAGCGCGTAACGTTGCAACCGCCGCCCCGCCCTCGCGCGGCGGCGGGTCCTCTGCCGGGGTTCGATAGAATGCCCGGCAGATGCCTTTTTTACGGCCCCCGCTTCGCACGGGGGCACCCAGTCCAGACATGACCGATTCGACCTACGACGTGACGCGCGTGCGCACGTACCTCCAGGGCCTGCAGACACGCATCGCCGACGCGCTCGGCGCGCTCGACGGCACGCCGCTCGCGACCGATGCGTGGCAGCGCGGGCCGCAAGAGCGCCTGCGCGGCGGCGGCTGCACGCGGATTCTCGAAGGCGGCCGCGTGTTCGAGCGCGCGGGGATCGGTTTTTCCGACGTCGCGGGCGACGCGCTGCCGCCGTCGGCGAGCGCCGCGCGTCCGCAGCTGGCCGGTCGCGGCTTCGAGGCGCTCGGCGTGTCGCTGGTGCTGCACCCGCGCAATCCGTACTGCCCGACCGTGCACATGAACGTGCGGATGCTGATCGCGACGAAACCCGGCGAGGCGCCGGTCTTCTGGTTCGGCGGCGGGATGGATCTGACACCGGTTTATCCGTTCGAGGACGACGCGCGGCATTTCCACCAGACCTGCAAGGACGCGCTCGATCCGTTCGGCGCCGAGCTCTATCCGCGTTTCAAGACGTGGTGCGACGAGTATTTCTTCCTGAAGCACCGCAACGAGACGCGCGGCGTCGGCGGGATCTTCTTCGACGATTTCTCCGAGCCCGGATTCGAACGCTCGTTTGAGATGATGCAAAGCGTCGGCGACGCGTTCCTGAACGCGTACCTGCCGATCGTCGAGCGTCGTGCCGCGCTGCCGTACGGCGAGCGCGAGCGCGACTTCCAGGCTTACCGGCGCGGCCGCTACGTCGAATTCAATCTCGTGTTCGACCGCGGCACGCTGTTCGGCCTGCAAAGCGGCGGCCGGACCGAATCGATCCTGATGTCGATGCCGCCGGTCGCGAACTGGCGCTACAACTGGCAGCCCGAGCCGGGCTCGCCGGAAGCGCGCCTGAGCGAGTTCCTCGTGCCGCGCGACTGGGTCTGAGCCCGCCGCGCCCCGCCGCCCCAAGAACAGGACACGTTTTTCTGGACACCATCGCCCGCCCCGCCCCGCTGCCGCGTCGTATCGGCCTGCTGGGCGGCACTTTCGACCCGATCCACGACGGCCATCTCGCGCTCGCGCGCCGGTTCGCCGGGCTGCTCGGCCTGACCGAACTCGTGCTGCTGCCCGCCGGGCAGCCGTACCAGAAGCGCGACGTGTCGGCCGCCGAGCATCGGCTCGCGATGACCCGCGCGGCCGCCGGCTCGCTGTCCCTGCCGGGCGTGACCGTGACCGTCGCCACCGACGAGATCGAGCACGCCGGCCCGACCTACACGGTCGAGACGCTCGCGCGCTGGCGCGCGCGGATCGGCCCGGACGCGTCGCTGTCGCTGCTGATCGGCGCCGACCAGCTCGTGCGCCTCGACACGTGGCGCGACTGGCGCACGCTGTTCGACTACGCGCACATCTGCGTGTCGACGCGCCCGGGCTTCGATCTCGGCGCGGCGCCGCCGGACGTCGCGCGGGAAATCGCCGCGCGGCAGGCCGGCGCCGACGTGCTGAAGGCCACGCCGGGCGGGCACCTGCTGATCGATACGACCCTTTCGTTCGACATCGCCGCGACCGACATCCGTGCACACCTGCGCGAATGCATCGCGCGCCATGCACAAATGCCCGACGCATCGGCCGAGCATGTGCCGGCCGCCGTATGGGCCTATATTCTTCAACATCGCCTCTACCATTCCTGAATCCATGGATATTCGCAAACTGCAGCGCGTGATCGTCGACGCCCTCGAAGACGTCAAGGCGCAAGACATCAAGGTGTTCAACACCAGCCACCTGACCGAACTGTTCGACCGCGTGGTGGTCGCTTCGGGCACCTCCAACCGCCAGACCAAGGCCCTCGCGTCGAGCGTGCGTGACAAGGTCAAGGAAGCCGGCGGCGACATCGTCAGCTCCGAAGGCGAAGACACCGGCGAATGGGTGCTCGTCGACTGCGGCGACGCGGTCGTGCACATCCTGCAGCCGGCCCTGCGCCAGTACTACAACCTCGAGGAAATCTGGGGCGACAAGCCCGTGCGGATGAAGCTCGGCGGCGGCAAGGGGAACGGCTTCGCCACGGCCAGCGAAGGCGACGAGGACGAGGAAGAAGCCGCGCCCGCACGCCCGGCGCGCAAGACGGCCGCCCGCCGCCGTTGAGCCCCGAGTCGTTACGCGTCTCCCGATGAAGCTTTTCATTCTTGCGGTCGGCCACAAGATGCCGGGCTGGATCGCGTCCGGCTTCGACGAATACACGAAGCGGATGCCGCCGGAACTGCGCATCGAGTTGCGCGAGATCAAGCCCGAACTGCGTTCGGGCGGCCGCAGCGCCGAGAGCGTGATGGCGGCCGAGCGGCAGAAGATCGAGGCCGCGTTGCCGAAGGGCGCGCGCCTCGTCGCGCTCGACGAGCGCGGCCGCGACTGGACCACGATGCAGCTCGCGCAGGCGCTGCCCGGCTGGCAGCAGGACGGCCGCGACGTCGCGTTCGTGATCGGCGGTGCCGACGGACTCGATCCGGAACTGAAAGCGCGTGCCGACGTGCTGCTGCGCATCTCGAGCATGACGCTGCCGCACGGGATGGTGCGCGTGCTGCTCGCCGAACAGCTTTACCGGGCGTGGAGCATCACGCAGAATCACCCCTACCACCGCGCATGACGTGTCGTCCTCGAGACGCGCGCCTCGCGCGCTCACCGAGATAACGACACCATGCCGTCCAGCACGTCCCCCGCACTTTTCCCGACCCTTTACCTCGCTTCACAAAGCCCGCGCCGCCAGGAGCTGCTGCAGCAGATCGGCGTACGCTTCGAGCTGCTGCTGCCGCGCCCCGACGAGGACGCCGAGGCGCTCGAGGCCGAACTGCCCGGCGAAGCCGCCGATGCCTACGTGCGGCGCGTGACCGTCGCCAAGGCCGAGGCCGCGCGTGCGCGCCTCGTCGCGAGCGGCAAGCCGGCCTCGCCGGTGCTGGTCGCCGATACGACCGTCACGATCGACGGCGCGATCCTCGGCAAGCCGGCCGACGCCGACGACGCGCTCGCGATGCTCACCCGCCTCGCGGGCCGCGAACACGAAGTGCTGACGGCCGTCGCCGTGATCGATGCCGACGGCCAACTGCTGCCGCCCGCGCTGTCGCGCTCGTCGGTGCGCTTCGCGGCCGCGTCGCGCGATGCGTATGCACGCTACGTCGAATCGGGCGAGCCGTTCGGCAAGGCCGGCGCGTACGCGATCCAGGGGCGCGCCGCCGAGTTCATCGAGCGAATCGACGGTTCCCATTCAGGTATCATGGGTCTGCCCCTTTTTGAGACCGCGGCGCTGTTGCGCGCCGCGCGTGTCGCCTTCTGAATCCCACCATGAACGAAGAAATCCTGATCAACCTCACGCCGCAGGAAACGCGGGTCGCACTCGTCCAGCAAGGCGCGGTGCAGGAGCTTCACGTCGAGCGCACGCTGTCGCGCGGGCGGGTCGGCAACATCTATCTCGGCAAGGTCGTGCGCGTGCTGCCCGGCATGCAGTCGGCATTCATCGACATCGGCCTCGAGCGCGCGGCGTTCCTGCACGTCGCCGACATCTGGCATCCGCGCCTCGCGGGCGAGCCGCAGTCGGGCACGCCGCACCAGCCGATCGAAAAGACCGTGTTCGAGGGCCAGACGCTGATGGTCCAGGTGATCAAGGATCCGATCGGCACGAAAGGCGCCCGGCTGTCGACGCAGGTCAGCATCGCGGGCCGCACGCTCGTCTACCTGCCGCAGGAGCCGCATATCGGCATCTCGCAGAAGATCGAGAGCGAGGCCGAGCGCGAAGCCGTGCGCGCACGGCTGACCGCCGTGATCCCGCCGGACGAGAAAGGCGGCTACATCGTGCGCACGATCGCCGAGGATGCGACCTCCGACGAACTCGCCGGCGACGTCACGTACCTGCGCAAGACGTGGGCGACGATCGTCGGGCAGGCGCAGCGGCTGCCGGCGACGAGCCTGCTGTACCAGGATCTCGATCTCGCGCAGCGCGTGCTGCGCGATTTCGCGAACGACGACACGACGCGCATCCAGGTCGATTCGCGCGAGACCTACCAGCGCCTCTCCGAATTCGCGGCCGAGTTCACGCCGGCCGTGAGCCCGAAGCTGCACCACTACACGGGCGAACGGCCGCTGTTCGACCTGTACAACATCGAGACGGAGATCCAGCGCGCACTGTCGCGCCGTGTCGACCTGAAGTCGGGCGGCTACCTGATGATCGACCAGACCGAGGCGATGACGACGATCGACGTGAACACGGGCGGTTACGTCGGTGCGCGCAACTTCGACGACACGATCTTCAAGACCAACCTCGAGGCCGCGCACACGATCGCGCGGCAACTGCGGCTGCGCAACCTCGGCGGGATCATCATCATCGACTTCATCGACATGGAAAACGCCGAGCATCGCGACGCGGTGCTGTCCGAGCTGAAGAAGGCGCTGTCGCGCGACCGCACGCGCGTGACGGTCAACGGCTTCTCGCAACTCGGGCTCGTCGAGATGACGCGCAAGCGCACGCGCGAATCGCTCGCGCACGTGCTGTGCGAACCGTGCCCGACCTGCCAGGGCAAGGGCCAGGTGAAAACGTCGCGTACCGTGTGCTACGACATCCTGCGCGAGATCCTGCGTGAGTCGCGGCAATTCAACCCGCGCGAATTCCGCGTGATCGCCGCGCAGCAGGTGATCGACCTGTTCCTCGATGAGGAATCGCAACATCTCGCGATGCTGATCGACTTCATCGGCAAGCCGGTGTCGCTGCAGGTGGAGTCGAATTTGAGCCAGGAGCAGTACGACATCGTGCTGATGTAACGGCCGTTCGAGTCCGGTTATTTCGTGTGAGCGGTTAACGTTGCGGCCGGTTCGATCGCATTGCTGTCCCAACGGCCGAGCCGCATCGCTTCCTCCAGCATGCCGAGCGTCAACGACACGCGCGGTGGTTTGCGATAACGCTCGGAAAACATCGCGAGAAACGTCGTCACCCTATCCTGTTCCTCCGGGCCGAAATAGCGGCCGCAGGGAAAATCGCCGGCCTGCACGCCAAACGTTTCGGCCCACTTGTCGATAAATTCGATTGCGTCGATTCCGGTCACATACAGATCCTCTTCGAGGCGTGACGACGGAGCGATCTTCAGTTCGCCGCCGAACAACGGGCGACCCAGTTCTTCGCGCGTGAATGCGGCCAGCTTTTCCCACGTATCGGTCGGCATTTCAGAACACCGGAAAAACAGGCCGCCCGCCTCGAAATCGATACGTCCAATGAACGCATTGCGATCGTCCGACATGCGACCCTCGTTGTCGTTCGAGTAGCCGCCGACCATAGCAAAGCCGAGGCAGCCCGCCGTCCCTGTATCATTCGGTCATGCGCGCGATGAGCCGCCGGGCCAAGCCGCATCACGAAACGCCCATCGCGTCAATGTTCACGAATGGTTTCACGATCGCCTCCGCGATGACACGCGATCGAGACGGCGCCATGCGTCATCCTTTCGCTGCCGCCTCCGGCCGCACGATCCATTCCCCTCTCATTCACTCACCACACACCATGAGCCAAGGCCACAACCGCCGCCAGCGCAAGAAACTCCACATCGGCGAATTCCAGGAACTCGCGTTCAACGCAACCGCCCACTACCGCAACGAACTGACCGACCTCGAACGCGGCCAGCTGATCGACGCGTTCATCGACTTCGTCGAAGCGAACGGTCTGCTGACCGTCGCGTCGGCGGACGAAGGCATCGGCGCGTACGTGATCTCCGGCGCACCGCGCGGCACGACGACCGACGCCGATCGCGAACTCGTGCGCGGTTGGCTCGCCGCCCGTCCGGAACTGACCGACGTGCAGGTCAGCGAATTCTCCGACGCGTGGTACCCGGAAGCCTGACGCCCGGTTTCCCCCTGCTTTCATGCAGCGCCCGAGCCTGCCCGCCATGACGGCGGCAGGCCGGGCCGGCACCCATGCGCACGGCCCCTCGACCGGTCGCTTCCCCGTCGCCCCACCGCGACGCGACCGCCGCCGATCCCTACCTTTTCCCGACAGTCCGCCTCCAGCAAGCCGTCGAAATCGGCCCTGAAAGGAAGACACGTTAAAATCTCCCCTCGCGTGGTGCGCCGCCCGCACCCGCCATCCATCGCCAGCCGCGTGCCCTCGGGCCGCCCCCGACCCATGGAGTGAGTGTCAATGAGCGGCGGACTTCCGTTTCCCGCATCCCGCAAGTCGTTGCCGTCCTCGACGGTCTTCCTGATTCTCGCCGCCGCCGCGCTGCTGTCCGGCTGCGGGCTGCTGCCGGTCCAGAATCCGCCCGCGCCGATCAGCGAGGCGCTCGTCGAGCCCATCCAGGAAACCGCCGGCGAACCGCTGACGATGCCGCCCGTGCCGGCGCCGACGCAGCCGGAAGGGCCGGAAGCGCCGAAAAAGCCGCACCGCGAAGTCACGCGGCCGAAGCCCGTGCAGCGCCCCGAATCGCCGACTCCGCCGCCGCCTCCGCCCGCGCCGATCGTCGCGACGCGCCCGCTCGACCGCACGCAGATCCATGCGCTGCTCGACAGCGAAGTCGCGCGCCGCAACGGCAAGGTGATCGGCCGCGCGGTCGACATGGTGACCGACGCGAGCGGCAAGCCGCGCGAGATGGTCGTCAACCTGCAGGGCTTCATGGGCGTCGGCGACCGCAAGGTCATCTTCCCGTGGAACGTGTTCCGCTTCACGCCGGGCGGCAAACAGGAGCCGATCGTGCTCGACGTGCCGTCGGGCGACCTGCCGCCGGCCGCGCGGCCCAAGGCCGTGCCGCTGTCGGGTTCGGCCGCGGCCTCGCCCGCGACGCGCCTGCCATTGCTCGACAGCGACGTCGAGCGCCCGAACGGCACGAAGATCGGCCGCATCGTCGACGTGCTGATCGACCGCGCGTCGCAGCCGCAGGCTGTCGTGCTCGACCTCGGCGGGCTCGTCAATACCGACCGCCGTTCGATCGCCGCGAGCTGGGGCGCGCTGCGCTTCGTCACGCGCGACAAGGCGCTGCGTCCGCAGCTCGACCTGAACGACGCACAGATCAAGGCGTCGCCGCCCTACGCGGCCGACAAGCCGATCGTCGCGGTCTACCCGCCCGTTGCCCCGGCACCGGCTTCGTCTGCGAGTGCGACCCGATGACGATCAAGCATTCCGTCAGCGTACGCAGTCTCCGGTCCCTCGACTGGCTCAACTTCTTCGTTGCAAACGTTCAAACAGGGTTCGGTCCGTTCATCGCGTCCTACCTCGCGTCGCACAAGTGGACGCAGGGCGAGATCGGCATGGTGCTGTCGATCGGCACGATCAGCGCGATGGTCAGCCAGGTGCCGGGCGGCGCGGCCGTCGATGCGCTGAAGAACAAGAAAGGCGCGGCCGCGTGGGCGATCGCGGCCATCATCCTGTCCGCGGTGCTGCTCGCGTCGAGCCCGACGATCGTGCCGGTGATCGCCGCCGAGGTGTTCCACGGTTTCGCGAGCTGCATGCTCGTGCCGGCGATGGCCGCGATCTCGTTCTCGCTCGTCGGCCGCGCCGACCTCGGCGACCGGCTCGGCCGCAATGCGCGCTGGGCATCGATCGGCAGCGCGGTCGCGGCGGGCCTGATGGGGCTCACAGGCGAATACTTCTCCGCGCGTGCGGTGTTCTGGCTGACCGCCGTGCTGGCATTGCCCGCGCTGTTCGCACTCGCGATGATCCAGCCGACCCACGAAGTGATCCCGCAATCGTCGAAGCCCGACGACCACGACGAAGCCGGCGAACGCGAGACACTGCTCGAACTGCTGCGCGACCGCCGGATGCTGATCTTCGCGGCGTGCGTCGTGCTGTTCCACCTGTCGAACGCGGCGATGCTGAACCTCGCGGCCGGTGAGGTCACGGCCGGGATGGGCGAGAACGTGCAGCTCGTGATCGCCGCGTGCATCATCGTGCCGCAGGCGATCGTCGCGATGCTGTCGCCGTGGGTCGGCCGCTCCGCGCAGCGCTGGGGGCGCCGGCCGATCCTGCTGCTCGGCTTCTCCGCGCTGCCGGTGCGCGCGCTGTTGTTCGCGGGCGTGAGCAGCCCGTACCTGCTGGTGCCGGTGCAGATGCTCGACGGCATCAGCGCCGCCGTGTTCGGTGTGATGCTGCCGCTGATCGCGGCCGACGTCGCGGGCGGCAAGGGCCGCTACAACCTGTGCATCGGGCTGTTCGGGCTCGCGGCCGGGATCGGCGCGACGCTCAGCACCGCGGCTGCCGGCTACGTCGCCGATCATTTCGGGAATGCCGTCAGCTTCTTCGGGCTCGCGGGCGCCGGTGCGCTGGCCGTGCTGCTGGTCTGGCTCGTGATGCCCGAAACGCGCGTCGAGAACGGCGACGCGGCAGCCGACGAACCGGCCGCCGCGTCGCCCGAACAGGCGCACTGACGCCCGCGCGCCGCCGCTACCCGCTTCCAGGTCAACGCATGATGGATACGATCAGGACACTCAACGAAGCCCGCCAGCAGATCCAGCAGTCGATCTTCGATCTGTTCAAGGGGCTGTCATTCAGCGAACGGCTCGCGCAAGGCGGGCTGATGGCGCTGCAGGCCGTGTGCAGTGCATGCCTCGCCTACGTGATCGGCCGCGCGATGCATACCGAGCAGGCCGTGTGGGCGGCGATCACCGCGATCGCCGTCACGCAGCACAACTACTCGGACACGATGTCGCTGTCGCGCGACCAGTTCATCGGCGCGATGGTCGGCGGTGTGCTCGGCTTCGCCGGCGCGGCACTCGGCGGCGACCGCCTCGTCGCGTATGCGATTACCGTCGCGGTCGTGATCGTCTGCTGCTGGTGCCTGAACGTCGGCAGCGCGGCACGGCTCGGCGGCGTAACCGCGACGATCGTGCTGCTGTTTCCGGGCAACGGCCCGCTGTGGGACGTTCCGCTGATGCGGCTCGGTGAAGTGACGCTCGGCACCGTGTGTGCGCTGGGCGTGTGCTGGGTGATGTCGAGAATCGAGCGCCGCTGGTTCCGCCACGCAGCGGCAAAGTGACGCGGCTGCCCGGCGCGCATCGCGGCATCGCGATACGCGCCGGGCGAGCGGCAAGGTCAGCCGCCGATCCGCAGCACGATGCCGGAACCGATCTGCACCAGCAGGTGATCCCCGCCGACGCCGACCCATTGATAGCCGCGCGGCGGCGGGCTCAGGTGATAGCCGCGCCAGTCGTCGATCACGTACTGGCGATCGCGGAACTCGGGGGGAAGCCGGTCGCCCTTGTGCCACTCGCGGCGCGGCTGGTCGGCCCAGCGCGGCGGCACGTCGTCATCATGACGCATCTGGCCGGGCGGCATGTGTTTCGGGCCGTGGCCGTGCTGCATGCCGTGGCCGCCCTGATCGTGGTGGTTGTCGTGGTCCTGCGCCATCGCGGCCGGTGCGGCGAAACCCGCCGCGATCACCGCGGCCAGCATCATCCCGTGCATCTTCTTCATCGTGCGTTCCCTCCGTGTCGTCACGTCGAACGAAACCACTCGAACTGCCCGATGAAGACTAGCACACGGTATCGCGCGGCTACGTAACCGCGCGTTACGCCGCCTGCTGCTGGTACTGGATCCGGTGCAGGTGCGCGTAGAGGCCGCCGTGGCGCAGCAATTCGTCGTGGCTGCCCTCTTCGACGATCTTGCCGGCCTCGAGCACGAGGATGCGGTCCGCGCGCTCGATCGTCGACAGCCGGTGCGCGATCACGAGCGTCGTGCGGCCTTCCATCAGCCGTTCGAGCGCGGCCTGCACGTGGCGCTCCGATTCCGAGTCGAGCGCCGAGGTCGCTTCGTCGAGAATCAGGATCGGCGCGTCCTTGTAGATCGCACGCGCGATCGCGAGCCGCTGGCGCTGGCCGCCGGACAGCCGCATCCCGTTGCCGCCGACGAGCGTGTCGAGCCCGTCGGGCATCGCGGCGACCGCATCGGCAAGGTTCGCGGCCTCGAGCGCGGCCTGCACGCGCGCGCGGTCGGGCGTCTGCCCGTACGCGACGTTCGCGGCGATCGTGTCGTTGAACAGCACGACGTCCTGGCTGACCATCGCCATCTGGCCGCGCAGCGCGTGGAGGTCGTAGTCGGCCACCGGCACGCCGTCGACCAGGATCGCGCCGTCGGTCGGGTCGAAGAAGCGCGGCAGCAGGTTCACGAGCGTCGTCTTGCCGCTGCCGGACGGCCCCGCGAGCGCAATCATTTCACCCGGCGCGACCTTGAACGAGATGCGGTCGAGCGTCGGCCGCTCGGTCGCGCCGTAGTCGAACGACACGTTGCGGAACTCGATCTCGCCGCGCGCATGCGGCAACAGCCGGCCGCCGCCCTGCGGCTCGGCCGGCTCGTCGATCAGCCCGAAGATCAGCTCGGCGGCCGTCATCCCGCGCTGCAGCGGCTGGTTGACGTCGATCAGGTGCTTGAGCGGCGAGATCACCAGCAGCATCGACGTGACGAACGCGACGAAGCCGCCGACCGTCGTCTGGTCGTTCGACGACTGCACGACCGCGATCGTGATCACGACCGCGAGCGCGATCGACGCGAGGAACTGCGTGAGCGGCTGAGCGAGGCCGCCGGAAACCGTCATGCGCATCGCGTAGCCGCGCAGGCGCTTGCTCATCTGCGTGAAGCGGTCGATCTCGTACGCTTCGCCGTTGTGCACCTTGACGACCTTGTAGCCGCCGACCGTCTCCTCGACGATGTACGACAGCTCGTTGGTCAGCGTCTGGTGCTCGCGGTTCAGGCGGCGCAGGCGGCGGTTGATCTTGCTGACGAGCCAGCCGATGCCCGGCAGGATCACCGCGACGATCAGCGTGAGCCGCCAGTTCAGGTAGAACAGGTAGCCGAGCAGGAAGACCACCGTCAGCGAATCGCGCACCAGCGTGACCATCACGCCCGTCAGCACCGACAGGATCTGGTTGACCTCGAACACGATCGCGTTGATCACCGTGCTCGCGGTTTCGCGCTGGAAGAACGACGCGCCGGTATGGATCATCCGCTGGAACATCTCGAGCCGCAGTTGCAGCAGGATGCGGTTCGATACGTAGTTGAGCAGGTAATTCGACGTGTACTGGGACACGCCGCGCACGAGCGCGAGGCCGATCACCGCGATCGGCACGTACCATTTCGCACGGTCGCTGCCGTGCGCGCCGAAGCCGTGGTCGAGGAGCGGCTTGAGCAGCGCCGGGATACCGGCCTCGGTGGCCGCGACGACGCCCATCGTCATCACGGCGAGCACCACGATGCCGATCAGCGGCCGGATGTACGGCCACAGGCGCTTGAGGACCGTCACGGGCGAGGTGCCCGTGCCGTCCATCGGTTTGCGAAGAGTGTTCTGGGTTTCCAAGGCAATCCTTCTTGAGCCGCGAAGCGGCGCCCGGGCATGGCCGCCCGGGAGGTCGCCCCTGTCGGGCGGGTGCCGAAAAGGGCTCAACATTATAGCCGCACCGCCCCGGCGGGCACGGTCATGGCCGACACGGGGCCGACGCAGGGCCGACGCGGCCGGCGGCCGGCCCGCGGGTATACTGCCGCTCACCGTTTTCTCCGCCTTTCCGACGATTTCATGGCTGAACCCTCCCTCGGCGTCGCCCTCATCGCCCTCAACGCGTCCGCGCGACTTGCGCAGTGCCTTGCCGCGCTGTCGTTCGCCGACGACGTCGTCGTCATCGACGGCGGCAGCACCGACGATACCGTCGCGATCGCGCAGGCGCACGGCGCGCGCGTGATCGTCGAGCGCGACTGGCCGGGCTTCGGCCCGCAGAAGAACCGCGCGCTCGACGCGCTCGACACCGACTGGATCCTGTCCCTCGATACCGACGAAGTCGTCACGCCTGAACTCGCGCAGTCGATCCGAGACACGATCCGCACACCGAGCGCGCAGGTCTATGCGGTCGACCGGCTGTCGAGCTTCTGCGGCCAGTGGATCCATCACAGCGGCTGGTATCCGGACTGGGTGCCACGCCTGTTCCGGCGCGGCTGCGCGCGCTTCTCGGACGATCTCGTGCACGAGCGCCTCGTGTTCGATGGCGCGGCGCAGCGCCTGTCCGGCAAGCTGATGCACTACTCGTACGAGGATTTCGAAACCGTCGTGCGCAAGCTCGACGCGTATTCGACGGCCGGCGCGCGCCAGCGCCGCGCGGCCGGCCAGCGCGGCGGCTTCGGCAAGGC
>NZ_LDVA01000233.1:0-16085 GCF_050768715.1 Burkholderia sp. ZZQ-2
GTCAGCGCGGGAATCGCGATGCCGCCGCCGATCGCCATTGCCGCGAGCCCCGGCGCGAGCAGCGCATACGGGGTGTGCGCGCCGAGCGTCCGCCACAGCCACACGTAGCCCGCGAGCGATACCGCGAGCCCGACGATGACGGTCGCGCGGAATCCGTGGCGCACGGCGAGGCGCGCGCTCGCGATGTTGGCGAGCATGATGATCGTGAGCGGCGCGAGTGCGAGCCCCGACTCGGTCGCGGTGAAGCCGCGCGCATTCTGGAAATAGAGGCTCAGCGAGAAAATCAGCCCGTAGAACGCGGCATTCGTGATCGCGCCGATCGCGAGCACGCCCGGCACGCGCGCGATCCGGAAGAACGCGAGCGGCACCATCGGCGCGGCCACGCGGCGCTCGATCGCGACGAACAGCGCGCCGAGCACGACCGACGCGGCCAGTGCGCCGGCCGCGTACGGGTCGCCCGGCCCCTGCGCGCCGGCCCGGATGATCCCGCCCGTCAGCAGCGCGAGCACGAGCACCGCGACGATCTGGCCGGCCGGATCGAACAGCCGCGTGCGTGCGGCGGCCGAATCCCGTACATGGCGCACCGTGAGCCACAACCCGGCCGCGCAGATCGGTAGATTGATGAAGAAGATCGCACGCCAGCCGAGCGAATCGATCAGCAGCCCGCCGAGCGTCGGCCCGGCCGCGCTGATCGCGCCGCCGGTCGCGCTCCACCACGCGACGGCCCTTACGCGCGCGGCGGCATCGTTCGCGCACGCATGCGTGATGAGCGCGAGCGACGTGGGCAGGATCATCGCGGCGCCGACGCCCTGCGCGACCCGCGCGGCGATCAGCGCGGCCAGCGACGGCGCGAGCGCGCAGCCGAGCGATGCCAGCAGGAACAGCGCGAGCCCGTAGGCGAACAGCCGGCGGCTGCCGAAGCGGTCGGCCAGCGTGCCGGACGTCAGCAGCAGCGCGGCGAACGACAGCGTGTACGCATCGACGATCCACTGCAGCCCGTGGACGCTCGATCCGAATGAATGGCCGAGGCTCGGAATCGCGACGTTGACGACGGTCACGTCGAGCTGAACGATCGCGAAGCCGAGGCTTGCGGCCGCGACGGTCGGGAGGATCGCGCGCAGCGACGTGCGATGCGGCGGTGCGATGGCGGCCGGCGCGCCGCCGAGCGCCGGAGCGCGATCGCTCATTGCGGCCTCCGTGCCGCGTGGCGCGCAAGGCAGTACGCGGGCGGGGTCACGTCGTGACCGGACGAACGGCGCAGCAGGCGGAATCGGGTCATCGGGCAGATTTCCGTAGGGCGGAGGAAGGGCGCCGGCTGCCGATCGACGGCCGGCCGCATCGTCGAATCCGACAGAAAACTAGCATCGACCTGCTAACGAATACAAATAATAACCAGCGATTTTTTAACCACCTTTCGTGTTAAGGCGCGGCGCGATCGACGCCGCCGGGATTGCTGAACTTATATCGAAAATTTTTGTTTGCAATCGACTTAATATCATTTCGCAATGCAATGACGGTCTCCTAGTCTTGTCGAGCGCTGCGCCCCGAGGACGGCAACGCGCGGCGGCAGTGCCATGCCGCTCTTCGAACCCCGATCTTTATACGAGAGACCTATGACCTATCTCGCAGATGAACGCATCGTCTTGACGGCAGCGGAGTCCGGTCACATCCGGAAGATGCTCGGCGCACTGGCCTACGATCCGGCCGGCGGCGCGGGCTACATCAGCGCGGTGCGCAAGCTCGCCTACAACGCGTTTCCCGACCGGATCGTCGACGCGTTCGATCGCGCGAAGGCACCGACCGCCGACGCGCACGGCTCGATCGAGATCGACAACCTGCCGATCGACGACGACGTGAAGGGCAGCCCGAGGTTCGAGGAGACCGGCCGCTCGTTCAAGGCCGGCGTGTTGAGCGAGAACGTGCTGGTCGCCCTGAGCACGCTGGCCGGCGAACCGTATTCGATCGCGCACGAAGGCCGCGAGCTCGTGAACAACCTCACGCCGCACAAGGCGACCGCGCGCGACTATACGGGCCTCGGCTCCGAGGTCGAGCTCGATTTCCATATCGAGAACGCCGCGCAGGCGCACATGCCGGAAGGCGACACGTCGCCGTTCGCGTTGCTGCTGCTCGGCGTGCGCAGCGAAGCCGGCGGCGGCCCGTACACGCGGCTCGCCGACGCGCGCCGCGCGCTGCAGCTGCTGTCGCCGGACGACATCGCGCAACTCTACGGCGAGCACTACATCATCCGCGTGCCGTACCGGTGGCGCGGCGCGGCGCCGACGCCGCGCGACAATACCGACCTGAGCGCGGTGCTGTCGGGGCCGCTCGACGCGCCGCGCGTGACGGTCGCGTTCTATCCGGACATGGTGCTGGCGGTCAATGCGCGTGCGCAGGAGGCGCTGGCCAACCTGTATCGCGCGGTGCGCGAAGTGTCGTTCGGCGTGCAGGTACAGCCCGGCAAGCTGGTGCTGATCAACAACCATTTCACGCTGCATTCGCGCGACCGTTTCGATCCGCAATACGACGAGAACGACCGGGCATTTCGCTGGGTGCAGCGCGTGTTCGTCGCGCGCAGCCTCTGGAACTTCCGCGCATTCACGCCCTTGCAGGCGCGGGTCTTCGATCCGAAGGCGCTGTATGCGGGCGACGCGCACGCGACGCGCCCGTCGCCGGTCGCGCAACCGGCGACGCAACGCGAGGCCGCCGCCGATCTCGAGGCGACGCCCGCGTGAGCGTACCGGGAACGCCGGGAGGAGAAGGGCGGCGAAGGGCGGCGAACGGGCGGTGAGCATCGTTCGGCGCCGCCCGCGTTCGGCACACGCGTCGTCAAACATCAAGGAATCCGGAAGACATGAGAAGAACAGCAATTCCCGCAGCACGCATCGTTCGCACGCTGGCCGCCGTCCTGCTCGGCGGCAGCGTCGCCGCGCAGGCCGCGACGTTCGACCTGAGCCCCGAGCAGCCGGGCCGGCAGCGCGGCACTGTGAACCCGGCGGTCGAACAGGTATTGCCGGCCGGCTACCGGTTTGCCGAAGCGGGCACGTTGACGATCGGCATCGCGCCGAACCTGCCGCCGCTCAGCACCTATGCGACCGATGCGCGAACGGTCGTCGGCTTCGATCCCGATCTCGCACAGCTCGTCGCCGACAGTATCGGCCGCAAGCTGAAGATCGTGCCGCTCTCGTGGGCCGACTGGCCGCTCGCGCTGCAGTCCGGCAAGGTCGACGCGGTGATCTCGAACGTGACGGTCACCGAACAGCGCAAGGAGAAATTCGACTTCTCGACCTACCGGAAGGATCAGCTCGGCTTCTACGTGAAGAACGGCAGCCGGATCGCGTCGATTCGCGAGCCGAAGGACGTTGCCGGGCTGCGCGTCGTGACCGATTCGGGCACGAACCAGGAAAAGATCCTGCTCGAATGGAACCGGCAGAACGTCGCGCGCGGCCTCGCGCCGGTCGAGATCCAGTATTACGCGGATGCGGCGGAGCGCTGGGTCGCGCTGCAGTCGGGGCGCGTCGACACAATCTTCAGCGTGAACTCGATGCTCGCGTACCAGGCATCGCTGCGCGGCGACGCGAAGCTGATCGGCACCGTGAGCGGCGGCTGGCCGCGCACCGCGGACATCGCGATCACGACGCGCAAGGGCAGCGGCCTCGCCGATCCGCTGACGGTCGCGATCAATGCGCTGATCGCGAACGGCAGCTACCGGAAGGTGCTCGGCCGCTGGAGTCTCGACGCCGAAGCGATCGACCGGTCGCAGACCAATCCGCCGGGGCTGCCGCGCACCTGAACCGCCCGGGCGCAGATCGCCGCGATGCTCAGGTGATCGGCCACTGCAGGATCACGATCCCGTCGTTGTAGTCGGCATCGGCGCCGTCCTCGGCGCCGAGCCAGCCGAGCCAGACGGTGTCGCCCGCGGACAGCGGCGCGAGACGCGCATCGGTCGCGGATTTCCTGCCGTTGGCGAACGCGTCGATCCGGATCCTGCCGCCCTTCGAGTTCAGCGTGAACAGCCTGACGCCGTCCTCGCTGTTGCCGACGAACGACGCGGCCGGTTCCGGCGCATCGTCGATGAAGAGCCTGAGGTCCTGCCGGTCGGCGGCATTCGCGTAGAAGATCGCCTTGAACGCGGTATCCGGCGGCAGCGTGAAGTTGCCGTTGCGATCCGACGACGGCTTGAAATCCGGCTGTTTCGCGGCCGGCTGGCCGGCGCCGATCTCGATCGACGTTTCCCAGCGGAAATAGCCCGATACGGTGCCGTCGCGGTCGAACACGGCGAAATCGGCCGTGCACGTGGTGGCGCCCGCGGCCAGCACGTCGCTGCGCCAGTAGTGGTCCTTCATCGGATGGCAGGGCGGATGCAGCAGGTCGTCGGCATCGGGTACCGGCGCGGCCGCGTCGCGTACTTCGGCTTCGAACGGCGCGACGATGCCCGCATCCTTCAACGCGAACCGGACGAACAGCACGCTCGCCTCGGCGCGCAGTGCCAGCGCGGTCTCGCGCAGGCGCAACTGGTCGCCCGGCGACAGCCCGGCGAAGAGCCGGCTGTCGTTGTGGCCGAGCTGCGCGGCGTCGCCGGGGCTCACCACGTAGAGGTGCCGGCCGTCGATCACGGTCGGCGCGTCGGGGTCCCGGCTCGCCTCCGGGTAGGCCGACAGCAGGGTGACGGCGTCGACGATCACGAGCACATCGGAACGAAGACCAGGCATGAGCGCTTCCTCCGCAACAAGGGGTTGATGCGGGCAGCCGCCGCGCGGCCGCCCGCCTGCCGCGATCAGTTATGGATCGAGATGAACGGATCCCACGAGAAGCAGCCCTGGCTCTGGCAGTTGCGATCGATGATCTGGAACTGGAAGTGGTAAGTCACGCGGCCGACCTTCAGGCATTCCGACGACCAGTAGTAGTTCGCGACCTTCTGGCAGGTCGGCACCTCGGGCTTGCTGGTGTTCGGCACCGGGATCGACGCTTCCGCGACGCGCGGCGTCGGCGTCGAGATCAGTTCGTTGCCGACGTTGCCGATGAACTTGTAGAACACCACCTGGTTCTCGAAGCCCAGCGACAGGCTCGTTTCACGCCAGCGGATCAGGTCGCCGACCTGCGCCTTCAGGTCGAGTTCGCCGCCCGCCTGCCCGGACACCACGTTGTCCTGGTTGGTGACCATGTACACGTGCTTCCAGTCGATCAGCGTCGGGCTATTCGGATTCTTGCTGGGATTCGGATATTTTTTGAGGATGGTTTCGGTATCGAAAGAGACGAGCACATCGGTAACGCGTGACATAGAAGCTCCCGTTTGAATGAATGGGAATTATTGTTGCGCGAATTTCGTCGCGCAGCCGCCATTGCCTTGTCCTGCAAGGCTCGTCGCCGTTCGATGCCCGTGCTGGCGAGATGGCGAAGGCAGATTATCCCGTTCGGTTGTTTCTGGAAGCTGTAAAAGTAAACAGGGTATTTAATTTGTTTCTGGCGGTAATTTTAAAATCGGAATCAATCGGATTCATGCGTGACATAAATATGCCGACATTGAATCTGTTAATTGAATGGCCGATTATTTTCGGGGGCGGCGGGGAGGGGCGTTCAACGATAGGTCCAGAGCCGGTGCAGCAGGAACGTCGTCGGCGGAATCAGCAACGCGATCGCGACGATGCTCATTGCGCGGGACACGTCGAGCGCTTCGGCCGCACGCGCGAGCAGCAGGGTTTCGACGAAGCCGGCGAGCGTGACCGCGAGAAAGCGCACCGCGTTGCGCGTGCGCACCGTCGACGAAAAGCTCCACAGCGTGTTCGCGAGATACGAGAACGCCGTCGCGCAGAGGAACGCGATCGTGTTCGCCGTCACCAGCGTCGCGTCGAACCGCGCGAACAGCGCCGCCGCGACCAGCGTGTGGATCGCGGTCGAGCAGAGGCCGGACACGCCGAAGCGCACGAGGCGCGTACGCTCGGCATCGAGCAGGCCGATCATGGCCATCGCCGCGCGTCAGCGTTCGCCGATCCGCGCACGGGTCGGCTGCACGCGCCGGCGAGCGCTCTGGCGGCGCGCATCGCGCGCGACCCGCAGTTCGACCACCTTGCCGTGCGTCTGGTAGCGGCGGCGGATCAGGTAGACGGGCCGTTGCTTCGACTCGTCGTAGATCCGCCCGATGTATTCGCCGACGACACCGATCCCGATGAGCTCGATGCCGCCGATGAACAGCGTGACCGAGATCAGCGACGCGTAGCCGAGCACCGGATTGCCGAACAGCAGCGTGCGGAGAATGATGAACGCGCCGTACAGGAACGCGAGCGCGGCGATGCCGACGCCGATGTAGGTCCAGCTGCGCAGCGGCACGGTGCTGAAGCTGGTGATGCCTTCCAGCGCGAAATTCCACAGCTTCCAGCCGGAAAATTTCGAGTGCCCGGCACTACGCGCGTCACGCTGGTATTCGACGATGACCGTCCGGTAGCCGACCCACGCGAACAGCCCCTTCATGAACCGATGCCGCTCGGGCAGGCTGCGCAGCGCGTTCACGACCTTGCGGTCCATCAGCCGGAAATCGCCGACGTTCTCCGGCAGTTTCACGTCCGACAGCAGGTTGTGCACGCGATAGTAGATCGCGGCCGCCGTGCGCTTCGCGAACGAATCGCACGCGCGGTTGCTGCGCTTCGCGGCGACGACTTCCGCACCGTCGCGCCAGTGTTCGATCATCACCGGAATCAGGCTCGGCGGGTCCTGCAGGTCGGCGTCGAGCGGGATCACCGCGTCGCCGAGGGCTTCGTCGAGACCGGCCGTGAGCGCCGCTTCCTTGCCGAAGTTGCGGGTCAGGTCGATCACTCGCACGCGCCGTTCGCCGGCGCCGATCCGGATCAGCCGCTCGAGCGTGTCGTCGCGGCTGCCGTCGTTCACGCAGACGATCTCGAACCGGATGCCGTCGATGGACGTCATCAACGGCATCACGACGTCGAAGAAGCGCTCGACGGCCTCGCCTTCGTTATAGAACGGCACGACCAGCGATACGAGCGGTATATAGAGTGGTTCCCGCATGATGATTTCCCCTGTGATGTCGCTTCACCGATGCACGCCGATGGTCGGTCGGCCGGTGCGGCGCAATCCGTACGCCGGGCGGTGGTGCGTTCTTGCCGAATGGGTGAACGCGGTGTCGGTCGAGTGGTCGCGTGCGTCCGGCATCGACGGCACGTCGCGCCGGTCCCGGGCGATCCGGCTGACGAGCAGCCCGAGCGACGCCAGCGTGACGAGCGGCAGGAACTGGAACGACAGATGCGGCACGACCGCGAGGCCCGCGAGCGGCATCAGCCACAGCAGCGTCAGCCATTCCCGGTCGAAGCGCCGCCAGCCGTGCGTCCACGCATAACGCGCGTACCACGCGATCACGAGGCCGTACCAGGTCAGGTCGTAGTCGTACAGATAGGGGCTGACGAGCAGGCACGCGCACGCGAGCGTCGCGGCGCGCAGCGCGTACGCGCAGTCGCCGCGCCACGCATAGACGACCGCGATCGCGGCGACCGCGGCCGACAGCAGTTGAAGGCCGTTGGCGACGTAAGTGGGCAGGCCTGCCATCGTCGCGAGCGCGAACACCGACGGCATGCGCGCGAGCTTGGCCTGGCCCGTGCCGACGATCGTGTAGACGCTGTCGATCACATGCGTGAAGGTGATCCACGGGCCGAACCCGAACGCGAGTGTTGCGAGCGCGGCGCTGCACGCGATCGTTGCGGCCCACGCGGCAAGTGCGCGCCATTGGCCGGCGCACAGCAGCGCGAGCGGGAACAGCACCGCGAGCTGCGGCTTCATCGTCAGCAAGCCGAAGCAGATCCCGGCGTGCACGGGGCGACGGGCCAGCGCGAGCAGGCCGGCACCGGCGAGCAACGCGGTGAAGAGGCTGGTCTGCCCGACGATCACCGTGAGGAACGCGCCGGGGAATGCGAACGCGCACAACCATGCGTCATCTCGCTGCACGATCGCGCGGATCGTTGCCGAAAACAGCGCATAGGTGAGCCCGAGCCACAGCACGAGCGCCAGCGTGTACGGCAGCCAGCCGAGCGGCAGCACGAGCAGCAGCATCGAGGGCGGGTAGAGCCACGGCAGCGTGCCGTCCGCGAGCGTCATCGTCGGGATCGCGAGCTTCTGCACTGCGAACAGCGCGGGAAAATGCCAGGCATCGGCCGCATGCCCGTGCGCGGCGAGCCACGCGGCGCTCCAGATCGGCGAGAAATCCTGCGACAGCGGCTGCAGCGCGCCGTTGTGCGACAGGTACACGCGGGTGACGTAGATGCAGATGAACAGCAGCTCGCTCGCCAGTGCGGCGCCCGCATAGAGGCGCACGCGCTCGCGATTGAGCCAGTGCGGGTAGCGGCGCGGGCCCGCGATCGGGAGTTCCGGATGCACGTCGGTATCCGGGTGCGCGTGGCGTGCGGAAGGTGACGATCTCATCGTGCGCTCCGGGATTCGAGCGCCGTGCGGCGCACGACGATGAACAGCACCGCGAGCAGCACGATCGGCCCGATCTGCGGCAGCTTCATCAGTCGGTTGAACATCTCGAAGATCGGCAGCAGCCACGCCAACACGATGATGCCCTGGTCGCCCGGCAGCCAGCCTTTGTCGAGACCGTGCGCGATCAGGCAGAAGATCGCGATGCCGAGCCACGTCAGTTCGTAGTTCCACAGATACGGCGTCGTCAGCAGCGTGGCGACGGCCAGCACCGCGCCGCGCAGGCGCATGTCGGGCGTGCGGCGCCATACGTCGACGGCCGCGGCGAGCGCGAGCAGCGCGACTGCCGCTTGCGCGACCAGTGCGGCCGTCACCGGCAGGCCCGCGAGCCGCAATGCGGCGAACGGCGTCGGCGACGCGAGCCAGTACGACGGGAGCATGAAATGCTGTTCGCGCACCGTCGACAGTGCCTGGCTCAACCCGTGCAGCGCACCGGGGCCGGCCAGTGCGATGCCGGCGGCCGCGAACAGCGCGGCGGTGATCGCGGCCGCCGCGAAGGTGCGCCACGCACGTGCCGCGATCAGCACGACGGGGAACACCACGGCCAGCTGCGGCTTGATCGCGAGCAGCCCGATCAGCACGCCGGCCGCGACCGGGCGCTTGCCGAGCAGATGCAGCGCGAGCGCGGCGAGGCCGGCAGTCAGGATGCTGTTCTGGCCGAACAGCGCGGACATGCACACCGCCGAATACGCGACCACGACGATCGCCGCGGCGTGCGGCACCGGAAGATGCGCGCGCAATCCCGACAACCGCGAGACGGCGAACGCGTAGCATAAAAGACTGCCCGCGAAAAAGAGGAAATATGCGGGCAGGAAAGGCACAAGGGCAACCGGAGCGATGAACAGCAACATCGTCGGCGGATAGAGCCAGGGAAGCGACCGGTGCTGCAAATACGTGTCGAAATGCGCGAGCTCGGCCTGCAGGAATAAGGAGGGGTCGTAGGCCGATGCGGCATGGCCTTGCAACACCAGGTGCGATGCGGTCCAGAAGACGGAGAAATCGACGCCCGGCCGGACGGCGACATTCGACGTGAAGCCGCTGGTCACGAAGCCCCAGACAACCAGCAACGCGGCGAAGAGCATCAGCATGATGCAGCTGTACGGAATGATCCGGTCGGCTGTCAGCCACTGAGCGCGGCGTGTTGCCCGCCCGCGCATTTCACGATTGGCTGTGTACATGATTCCCCGTATTTGGTAGAGGCCGCTTGGTCAATCGCAGCCGTTTGATCTTGTGGTGCCTGCGGATCGAGTCGCTCTGAAATGGCGTTGTCCGGTGAGGTCATTGTTGGAGAAAAAATGGCGCGTTGCAAATCACCCGCTGAATGCCGGGATTTAGTCTGGCCTAAGACGCACGTGAAAACCGCATTTTCAGGTATGAGAAATCCGAACTGCGGGCTTTCGTGTTTCTGCCTTGAAACATTCCGTCATTTCGACCGGTTCCGCGCCCCGGCGATCGCTCGGGACGCCAGCGCCGTCGAGCGTCCGGGAAAATCCCAAGAAAAAATTTTCGATCCTTTGCGCAGCGCGGCGGCGGGCATTCAGGCGTGAAACGCTCGCCGGGAAACATATATCAATTTTGAAACATTTCGCACACTGCACCCCGGGCCGGGGAGAGCGGGCATCGCCGGAACCCTTGACGCGCCTCGATTTCGCCTCGGGTGGCCTGCTCTTTGCGTAAGCGTTGGCACGGCAGTCGACGATGTGACGACCGGGCGGTTCCGGCAAAAGACAGACGGAACCCGGCACCGGAATCACAGGCGGAAAGAAGGGCCGGAGCGCATCGGGGAACAAGCAGCTCCAGGTCGATCAACCGCGCAAGCCTTCGTCGGGTGACCAATGAGACCCGGTATCGTCAGGGCAATAAAAAGTCGGCATGGCCGCATATGGGGAATAAAAATGAAAGACCACAGCACATCACGGTTCGAGAACCGGATTAAAAACATATTGCAGCTTATCCGGGAGTTTGTCTCCCATTCATCTGGATTCCATGCGTCGAACGGCAGTCGTGCCGTTCCGGTCGATCGGATGGTCCGGTTCATCCGGCCGGTCGCACCGTACACGCCTTTCTCGTTCACTGCGTCACTGATACCCATTCGCACGGACAGGGGTGCATATCCCCGCTCCCGCGGCTGAGCGACGCGTCCCGATTTTTCGAGTAGTGCCGGTGGTGCCCAACCCCGACGTCCTGACCGACGAAGGGAATTTCATAGCAGTCCGAAAGGAGAATGCTCATGACAAGAATCATCGAAAAGATCGCGTGGTTCGTCCAGGATCAGGACGGCGTGACGGCCATCGAATACGGCCTGATCGCTGCCCTGATCGCGATCGGCATCGTCGTCGCGTTGACGACGGTCGGTACGGATCTGAAGACCGTGTTCAGCACGATCGCCGCGGATCTGGACTCGGCGGTAGCAGGAATCTGATGGACGGTACGACGAACGGCTCGTCCGAATCGTTCGTCGGCACCACACGGCATCAACGACATTCCTCGACGTATCGATGCACGGTCATCCGACCAGCCGGCACGCGAGGGCTTTGAAAGTGACCACCCAAGGAGATCAACATGTCCAAGTTCATTCAACAAGCCAGCCGTTTCGTTCGCGATGAAGACGGCGTGACCGCCATCGAATACGGCCTGATCGCCGCACTGATCGCAGTCGGCATCATCCTCGCGCTGTCGACCATCGGGAAGGACCTCAAGACCGTGTTCAGCACGATCGCGGCCGACCTGGACTCGGCGGTGGCGGGCATCTGATGGAGCATGCCGCGGACGGCTCGGCCGGTGCAGCGCTCGAGCCGTCCCCGGCGATCCGATCAACCGGGAACCGGAGACCATCATGCAAGCCAGGATGCGTGTCGTACGTCGCTGGATCGGCGACGAGCAGGGCGTGACGTCGATCGAATATGCGTTGCTCGGCGCGATGTTCGCCGTCGCGGTGCTGGGGACGGTCGTCACGCTGAAGGGTTCGCTTGCCAATGCGTACGAGGTGATCGCAACAGCCGTGACGGCCGCCGTGGCCACCGCGCTGGCAATGGTTTCCTGATCCACCGATTCGACTGCGAGGTTCGCCATGCTACCTGTTGCGCCGCCTTACCCGGTTCCGTTGTGCGTGACGCTGCTCGCGGTCGCCGCGGCCAGCACGGACATCGCGACCCGCCGCATTCCGAACCGTCTCGTCCTGCTCGGCCTGGCCGGCGCGCTGGTTGCCCAGTGCCTGTTGCACGGTGTCGCGGGGGGCGCGCTCGGATGGCTCGCCGGTGCCGCGACCGGCTTCGGCCTGCTGTTGCCGTTCTACCTGTTGCGCGGAATGGCGGCCGGCGACGTGAAGCTGATGCTCGCGATCGGCGCCTGGGTCGGCGCGGAAATGACGTTTTACATCGTGCTGGCCACCTTCCTGGCCGGCGGGATCGGCGCCATCGCCTATGCGCTGCTGCGCGGGCGGATGCGCCAGATGTGGGCGAACGTGCGCGCGTTGATCGCGCGGCGCTCGCCAGGCGCGAGCGCCGAGGCCACCGGCGGCCCCGTCGAAATCGCATCGGTCGGCACACTGCCGTACGGCGTGGCGATCGCGGCCGGCACGCTGGGCATGCTGTTCGCGTCGTGCGCGTAGCGCGACGGATCTGCAACGAGGACGGAACGATCATGAACACGAATCACACCGAACCGAGACGCGACGCACAGGTGGCACGCCTGCCCGATCCGTTGCCGTCGCGGGAAGCGCATACGAAGCTGGGCGCGCAGTTGCCGGCGGCGCCGCGCTCGCTCGACGATACCGGGTTGAGCATGACGTTCGTCGCCGGTCTCGTGCTGAAGTCGACGCTGATGCTCGGCCGCCCGTCGTACGGCGACCTGGTCGAACGGCACTGCCTGCCGCTCGCCGTGCTCGACGACGTCTTCGCGTTCCTGGTGCGCGAGCATCTCGTCGAGCTCACCCATCGCGGTGCGACCGATCTCGACGTGACGTTCCGCCTGACCGACGCGGGCCGCGTGCTGGCGCTCGAGGAACGGGCGCGCAGCGGCTACAGCGGGCCCGCGCCGGTGACGCTCGACGCGTATCTCGCGTGCCTGAACGCGCATTCGGTACGCAAGCTGCACATCAGCCAGGACGAGGTGTGGGCGGCGTTCGAAGGCATCGTGATCGACACGGCGGTGCTCGATGCGGCCGCGGCTGCGCTGAACGCGGGCCGTCCGCTGCTGATCTACGGGCCCGCCGGCAGCGGCAAGACCTTCCTCGCCGAGCGGCTCGGTTCGCTGATGCGGGGCCGCGTGCCGGTGCCGTACGCGATCTGCGCGGCCGGCGAAGTGATCCAGATCTACGACCCGCTCGTGCACGTCGATGCGGGAACGTCGTCGGGCGGCCAGTCGGTCGATCGCCGCTGGCGCCTGTGCGAACGGCCGGTCGTGATGTCGGGCGGCGAACTGACGCTCGACGAGCTCGACCTGCGTCGCGACGAAGTCGCCGGCTTTTACCAGGCGCCGCCGCACATGAAGGCGAACATGGGCATGTACGTCGTCGACGATCTCGGCCGCCAGCGCGTCGAGCCGCGCGACCTGCTCAACCGCTGGCTGCGTCCGCTCGATCGCGGCGTCGATTACCTGACGCTCGAATCCGGCAACCGCTTCGTGATGCCGTTCGACGTCTGGCCGGTGTTCTCGAGCAACCTCGCGCCGGAGCAGTTCTGCGACGACGCGTTCCTGCGCCGGCTCGGTTCGAAGCTTCACGTCGGCGCGATGGCGATCGACGACTACCGCGCCGTGTATGACGCAGCCTGCGCATCGCTGGGGCTCGTATCGGCGAGCGATGCATTCGACTACCTGCTGCATCGGCTGCACCTGCCGACCGGCAAGGCGTTTCTCGCCTGTTTTCCGGCGGACCTGCTGCGTCTCGTGGCCGCCGGCGCGCGTTACCGCGGCGATCCGCCCGAGGTGACGCACGACGCGCTGTACGACGCGTGGGTGAGCTATTTCGGCGCGGCACCCGAACGTGACGGCGTCCATCCGCCGCCCGTCGAACGCGGCGGACGCACCTTCATCACCGGTTGAGCCGTTTCTTTCACGATTCGTCGAGGAGCATTGCCATGAAAAACAGTCGAGCGGTCATGATGCTGGTCGTCGCGATGGTCGCGGGTCTTGCCGCGGTCGTGTTCGCGTCCCACTGGCTGGTACAGACATCCACGAGTTCGGTCACGCCGGTCGCGGTGGCCACCACCGACCTGAACCTGGGCGAACCGCTCGGGCCGAACCAGATTCACATGGTCAGCTGGCCGTCGGGCAGCGTGCCGACCGGCGCGTTCACCGATACGAAGGCGCTCGAAGGGCGCGTCGTGCGCACCAGCCTCGCACGCGGCGAGCCGGTGATCGAGACGAAGCTCGCGCCGGTCGGCACGAAGGGCGGGCTGTCCGCGGTGATCGCCGACGGCAGCCGCGCGATCACGGTGCGCGTGAACGACGTGGTCGGCGTCGCGGGCTTCGCGCTGCCGGGCAACTACGTCGACGTGATCGTCAACACGCAGGAACAGCAGGGCAAGACCGACGGGCAGAGCATCTCGAAGATCGTGCTCGAGCACATCCTCGTGCTCGCCGTCGCGCAGCAGGTGAGCCGCGACGACACGGCGCCGAAGGTCGTCAACGCGGTGACGCTGGAAGTCACGCCCGACCAGGCCGAACGGCTCGACCTCGCGCGCAGCGTCGGCACGCTGTCGCTCGTGCTGCGCAACCAGGTCGACCAGAAGACGCTGAACACCGACGGGGCGACCAAGCTGACGCTGCTCGGCAAGGAGCCCGCACCCGAAGCGCCCGCGGCGCCCGCTCGCGTACGGACGGTACGCGTGCACGTCGCATCGCATGCGGCGCCGGAAGCGCGGCGCGACTGCGTCGGCGTGCTGACGGGCGTGAAGGGCAGCGTCGAGTGTTTCTGAAGCAGATCAACACAGTCACATAAACGGCCGCCTGCAACGTGCGGCGGCCCTGGAAGTCGATAACCGGCACGGTGCCGGTCTCTCGGGGGATCAGACGAAATGAAGATCAAACCGCAATGCACGGATACCGGCCCGCTGCGCACACGCGTCGCACGGGGCACGATGATGGTCGCGATCCTCTGTTCGGGATGGCTGACGGTTTATGGCGCACTCGCGCAGGAAGGCATCGAGTCGGCGGTGCTGACGAAGGGCGGCGCCAGCGCGCCGACCGCCGTCGGCAAGGGGCCGATGCAGATGACGATCAGCATGGCGCCGGTGGCGGCCGCCGCGCCCGCCGCGTCGGCGGGGCCGCTGCGCGGGCCGAATTGCGTCGGCGCCGTGCGCGAGTCGACCAGCGTCAGCGTGCCGCTCGGCAAGTCGCTGCTGGTGCCGATGCCGGAGCCGGTCCGCAATCGGACGATCGGCAATCCGGCGGTTGCGCAGGCCACGATGGTGTCACCGCAGACGCTGTACATCCTCGGGCTCGCGGTCGGCACGACCAACATGATCGTGCAGGGCAAGAGCGGCGCATGCCGCGTGATCGACGTCGCGGTCGGCGCGGATGCCGGCGGCCTGCAGGCGTCGCTGCTGCAGCTGATGCCGAACGAGCGCGACATCCGCGTGACGACCGCGGCCGGCACGATCGTGCTGTCGGGCACCGTGTCGAGCTCGCAGGCCGCGCAGCAGGCCGTGCAGATCGCGCGCGCTTACGGGGACAGCGCCGGTGACCCGGCCGCGGGCGGCAAGCAAAGCGGCGGCGGCGTGCTGAACATGCTGGCCGTCACGTCGCCGCAGCAGGTGATGCTCGAGGTGAAGGTGGCCGAGGTGTCGAAGACGCTGATCAACCAGATGGGCAGCGCGCTCAACATCCAGGGCGGGTTCGGTTCGTGGAGCGGGGCGCTGGTCAGCAACCTGCTCGCGGGGGTGGCGAGCGGCGTCGCCTTCAGCAAGGCGAACAACAAGCCGTTCAACCTCGCGGCCGACGCACAGAACACCGACAACCTGGTCAAGATCCTCGCGGAGCCGAATCTCGTGACGATCAGCGGCCAGGAAGCGACGTTCCTCGCCGGCGGCAAGATCTTTATCCCGATTCCGCAGAGCAGCGGCAACGGCACGTCGTCGATCACGCTGCAGGAAGAGGAATTCGGCGTCGCGCTGAAGTTCACGCCGACGGTGCTCGCCAACGGCCGGATCAGCCTGAAGGTGGCGCCGGAAGTGTCGGAGCTGTCGCAGACGGGTGTCACGCTGAGTGCGACCAACATCGGCGGCACGTCGATCCTGCCGCTGATCACGACGCGGCGCGCATCGACGACGGTGCAGATGAGCGACGGCGAATCGTTCGCGATCGGCGGGCTGATCAAGGACAACGTGACGGGCGCGCTGAAGGCGCTCCCGGGTGTGGGCGAAGTGCCGGTGCTCGGCGCGCTGTTCCGCAGCACGTCGTTCCAGCAGGATCGCACCGAGCTGATCTTCCTGATCACGCCGCACCTGGTGAAGCCGCTGCAGACCGCCGACGTGCCGCTGCCGACCGACAGCTTCTCGAAGCCGAACGAAGTCGACGTGTACGCGACGGGCAACATGGAAGGCCGCGGCGGTGTGCGCAAGCCCGGCGCACAACCGGCGAACGGCGCGGCAGCTGCCCCGCAGGCA
>NZ_LDVA01000234.1:0-24464 GCF_050768715.1 Burkholderia sp. ZZQ-2
CGACACGCGGGCGCGGGCGCGATGCCGCAGCGCGTGATGCGCGCCGCGCCGCATGCGATGCGGGGCTGTTATGCAGCCGGGCCGTTGCGGCCCGGCCGGTTGTGCCTCAGTTGAGGGCCATGCTCAGCTTGCGCCGCCACCCGGCGACGAGTTCCGGGCGGTCGCCGGCCAGCTCGAATACCGAGATCATCGTGCGGCGGCCGAGATCGTCGCCGTACGCGCGGTCGCGCGTGACGATTTCCAGCAACTGCTCCAGCGCCCCTTCATACGCACGCCGCGCGATCAGGCTCTGCGCGAGATCGAAGCGCGCGTCGAGATCGGCCGGGTTGGCCGCGATGCGCGCTTCGAGTGCGTCGGTCGGCGGCAGGTCGGCCGTGGCTTCGAGGGCGTCGAAACGAGTCTTGATCGCCTGGTAGCGCGGGTCGCCGCCTTGCACGGTCTGCGGCGACAGGCGTTCCGTCTCGGCGCGCGCGGCGTCGACCTGGTTGCTCGCGAGCAGCAGTTCGATCAGGTCGAGGCGTGCGTCGTCGAAGCCGGGATTCAGCGCGAGCGCCGCCTCGAGGTGCGTGAGCGCGTCGTCGTGGCGCTCTTCGGCGATCGCGTATTGCGCGGCGCGCCGTTCGGCTTCCTCGGGGGCCGGCAGCAGCCGGTCGAGAAAGGCGCGCAGCTGGCCTTCTGGCAGCACGCCAACGAACTGGTCGACCGGGCGCCCGTCGGCGAACGCGATCACGTGCGGGATGCTGCGGGTCTGGAAGTGCGCGGCGAGTTCCTGGTTCTCGTCGACGTTGACCTTCACGAGCTTCCAGCGGCCTTCGTAGTCGCCTTCGAGTTTTTCCAGCAGCGGGCCGAGCGTCTTGCACGGGCCGCACCACGGCGCCCAGAAGTCGACCAGCACGGGGGCGTCCAGCGACGCCTCGATGACGTCTTTCTCGAATGTGGCAAGCGTGGTGTCCATGTCGTTCTCTTTCGTTCGAATGTCGTCAGGATGGGGGCGGAGCGCCCCTTTTTCAACGCGGTTTCGACTCGGGCAGCGGAATCCACTCGGTCTCGCCCGGCACCTTGCCCATTTCCTGGCGCGTCCATGCTTCTTTCGCGCGTTCGATCGCTTCGCGGCTGCTGGCGACGAAGTTCCATTCGATGAAGCGTTCGCCGTCGATCTTGTCGCCGCCGAGCAGCATCGCGCGCGCGCCGCTGCCGCTCGTCAGCGTGACTGCGGCACCGGGCGCGAGCACGGCCATCTGCTCGGCGGGCACCGGCGTGCCGTCGATCGCGAGCTCGCCGTCGACCACGTAGACCGCGCGCTCCTCGTGCGACGCGTCGAGTTCGAGGCGGCCGCCGGCCGCGAATTCGGCCGCGACATACAGCGTGCGCGAGAACGTCGTCACCGGCGAGCGCAGCCCGAACGCATCGCCGGCGATCACCGTCAGCGACACGCCGTCTTCGTTGCGCTTCGGCAGCGTGTCGGCCGGATGGTGTTCGAACGACGGCTCGGTCGTCTCGTGCGCGCGCGGCAGGGCGACCCAGGTCTGGATCCCGTGCACGGTGTGGCCGTTTTCGCGCTGCGCGTCGGGCGTGCGTTCGGAATGGACGATCCCGCGGCCGGCCGTCATCCAGTTCACGTCGCCCGGCACGATCTCCTGCAGCGATCCGAGGCTGTCGCGGTGCAGGATCGCGCCGTCGAACAGGTAGGTGACGGTGGCGAGACCGATGTGCGGGTGCGGGCGCACGTCGAGCCCCGTGCCGGGCGGCAGCGTGGCGGGTCCCATGTGATCGAAGAAGATGAACGGGCCGACGAGGCGTGCGGCGAGTGCGGGCAGCGTGCGGCGCACCTGCAGGTTGCCGATGTCGCGCACGTGCGGCTTCAGCAGGGCTTTGATCGGGGCGGTCATGGCGGATCCTGTGGGGCGGCGGGGGAGATGCCGGTCATTGTACTGGCCGTCCGCCGCCGATTCCATTCGCGCCGCGCGGGTATCGGGCCGGGGGCCGAAACCCGGTAGACTGACCGGCTTCCCGGGAAAACGCCGGGCCGTCCCGGTATTTTCTGCCCCGCAGGCAGTCCCTTTGAGGGATCGCCTCTTCGGGCGCCTGGCGCGAAGCGACAGGGTTCGAGAGCACCTTGCACAACGATTCGACAATCGAGGAGACGCCGATGATGGCCCCGAAGGACTTGCTGCTTGCGCTGGTCGTGATCCTGGCGTGGGGCGTGAACTTCGTCGTGATCAAGGTCGGCCTGCACGGCATGCCGCCGATGCTGCTCGGCGCGCTGCGCTTCACGCTCGCGGCCGTGCCCGCGGTGTTCTTCGTGCGCCGGCCGCAGATTCCGTGGCGCCTGCTGGTGCTGTACGGCGCGACGATCCAGCTCGGCCAGTTCGTGTTCCTGTTCACCGGCATGTACGTCGGCATGCCCGCCGGCCTCGCGTCGCTCGTACTGCAGTCGCAGGCATTCTTCACGCTCGTGTTCGCGATGCTGTTCCTCGGCGAGCGGCTGCGCATGCAGAACCTGCTCGGGCTCGCGATCGCCGCGGGCGGGCTCGTCGTGATCGCGGCGCAGGGCGGCCGCGCAATGACGCTCGCGGGCTTCCTGCTGACGATCTGTTCGGCCGCGATGTGGGCGTTCGGCAACATCGTCACGAAGAAGGTCGGCCGGGCGAACCTCGTGTCGCTCGTCGTGTGGGCGAGCCTGGTGCCGCCCGTGCCGTTCTTCCTGCTGTCGCTGTGGTTCGAAGGGCCGCAGCGGATCGCGACCGCGCTCGCCGGGCTGGACGGGGCGTCGATCTTCGCGGTCGTCTATCTCGCGTTCGTCGCGACGCTGCTCGGCTACGGGCTCTGGAGCCGCCTGCTGTCGCGCTATCCGGCCGCGCAGGTCGCGCAATTCTCGCTGCTGGTGCCGATCGTCGGCCTGGCTTCGTCGGCGCTGCTGCTCGACGAGCATCTGACGCGCGCGCAGCTGATCGGCACGGCGCTCGTGATGGGCGGGCTCGCGGTGAACGTGTTCGGCGGGAAACTGATGCGCCGCTTCGCGGCATCGTGACGCGCCGGCACGCAGTGCGTGCCGGCGGCGGGGCGGGGTGGCCGAGTGTGGCTGGATACGGCCGTCAGGCCATCCGGCTCTTCGCGAGCGGCGGATTCGCGGCGAAATAGCGCTTGATGCCGCGGAAGATCGCGTCGGCCATCTGGTCGCGATAGCTGTCGTCGTTCAGCCGGCTCTCCTCTTCCGGGTTGCTGATGAACGCGGTCTCGACGAGGATCGACGGAATGTCGGGAGCCTTCAGCACCGCGAACCCGGCCTGTTCGACCGAGCCCTTGTGCAGCTTGTTGATGCCGCCGACTTCCTTCAGCACATAGTTGCCGTAGCGCAGCGAGTCGCGGATCTGCGCGGTCGTCGACATGTCGAACAGCGCGCGGTTCACGGCCGCATCCGCCGTCTTGATGTTGATGCCGCCGATCAGGTCGGACGAATTTTCCTTGTTCGCCATCCAGCGCGCCGCGGCACTCGTCGCGCCGTGATCGGACAGCGCGAACACCGACGAGCCGCGCGCGGACGGCGTCGTGAACGCGTCCGCATGGATCGACACGAAGAGATCCGCGCCCACGCGGCGCGCCTTCTGCACGCGCACGTTCAGCGGCACGAAGAAGTCGGCGTCGCGCGTCATCATCGCGCGCATGTTCGGCGCGCCGTCGATCTTCGCGCGCAGCTTCTTCGCGATGTCGAGCGCGATGTGCTTCTCGTACGTGCCGCCGCCGCCGATCGCGCCCGGATCCTCGCCGCCGTGGCCCGGATCGATCGCCACCGTCAGCAGGCGCACGGTGCCGCCCTTGCCGGATTTCGGTGCGGTGAACTTGTAGGTGTCGCCGTCGTCGTCGCTGTCGTCGCGGCGTGCGATGACAGGCGGCGGCTTGACGGCCGGCTTCGCGGGCGTCGAAGGCGTGCCGGCGGCGTGCGGCGTGTGCGGCGTGGCCGGCGTGTTCTGCGCGAAGCGCTGGAAGAACGCATCGCTGTTGTCGCCCGCGGCGGGCGGCGGGGTGCCCGGGCCGGCCAGCGTGGACGGCGGCTGCATCTGCTGCGCGCGCGCGGTGTCGTTGAGCGCCTGTTCCTTGCGTTCCGTCTGCGCGATCAGGTCGGACAGCGGATCGGGCGCGACGGCCGGATACAGGTCGAACACGAGCCGGTACTTGTAGGCGCCGACCGGCGGCAGCGTGAAAACCTGCGGCTTCACCGAACCTTTCAGGTCGAACACCATCCGCACGACGTGCGGCTGATACTGGCCGACGCGCACCGACTGGATCTGCGGATCGTTCGGCGCGATCTTCGACACGAGATCGCGCAGCGCCTGGTCGAGATCGAGGCCGCTCAGGTCGACGACGAGGCGGTCGGGACCCTGTAGCAACTGTTGGGTATTCTGCAGCGGCTGGTCGGATTCGATCGTGACGCGCGTGTAATCGCGTGCGGGCCACACGCGCACGCCGAGCACCGACGACGCGTGCGCGAGCCGCGGCGCGACGAGACCGAGCACCAGCGTCGACGCGCCCGCGCGCAGGATCTGGCGACGCCGCCAGTTGTGCGTCGCGGTGGCCGCCGATTCGATCGAGCGGAACGGTTTGATCAACATCTTTCGAGACATGCCTTTCCTGAAGCGCTGTACGCCCGGACGGTGAGGACGCGGCCGTCGCCATCCACGTCGAGCGAGAAAACCAGATCGGGTACGCCGAGCAGCGTGCCCGCCTGTTGTGGCCATTCGACGAGGCAGATCGCGCTGGAATTGAAATATTCGCGAAAGCCTGCGTCGGACCATTCGGCCGGATCGTTGAAACGATACAGATCGAAGTGATAGACCTCGAGTTCCCCATCCTCGCGTTCGAGCGCGTACGGCTCGACGAGCGTATAGGTCGGGCTGCGCACGCGCCCCGTGTGGCCGAGGCCGCGCAGGATGGCGCGCACGAGGGACGTCTTGCCCGCGCCGAGGTCGCCGACCAGCTGGATCTGCAGCCCGTCGAACGCATGCGCGCGGGCGAGCTCGATGCGCGCCGCGTCGAGCGCGTGCGCGAAGCGGGTGCCGAAAGCCTCGGTCGCCGCTTCGTCGGCGAGCGCGATCACGCGCTCCGCGAGCAGGGCGGGCAGCATGGCGTCGTGAGGCGGTTGGCTGGGCGTGGCTGGCATTCTCGTAAAATAGTGCGATGAACCGATTACCGGAACTCGCCGCATCCGACAGGCCTTCGACTCGTGCCGAAGGCGCGGCACCGTGCGCGCTCGACGATGCGGCGTTGACTGCGCTCGCCGCGCGCATCAGGGCGTGGGGGCGCGAATTGGGTTTCGGGGCGATCGGCATCAGCGATACCGATCTCTCGGATGCCGAAGCAGGCCTCGCCGCCTGGCTGGAAGCCGGATACCACGGCGAAATGGATTATATGGCGAAACATGGGATGAAACGCGCGCGTCCGGCCGAACTTGTGGCCGGTACGCGACGCGTGATCTCCGCGCGGCTCGCCTATTTGCCGGCTCAAACACTCGCTGACGGTGCGCCCGGCGCACTCGTGCCGCACGACTGGCGCGCGCGCGAACGGGCCCGGCTCGACGATCCGCAGGCGGCCGTCGTGTCGATCTATGCGCGCGGCCGCGACTATCACAAGGTGCTGCGCAACCGGCTGCAGACGCTCGCCGAGCGCATCGAACAAGCGATCGGCGCGTTCGGCTACCGCGTGTTCACCGATTCGGCGCCCGTGCTCGAGGTCGAGCTTGCGCAGAAGGCCGGCGTCGGCTGGCGCGGCAAGCACACGCTGCTGCTGCAGCGCGATGCGGGTTCGCTGTTCTTCCTCGGCGAGATCTACGTCGACGTTCCGCTGCCGACCGACGCGCACACATCGCCCGACTCCGCGCCCGAGACGCCCGGCGCCCACTGCGGCAGTTGCACGCGCTGCATCGACGCATGCCCGACCGGCGCGATCGTCGAGCCGTACCGCGTCGACGCGCGCCGCTGCATCTCGTACCTGACGATCGAACTGAAAGGCAGCATCCCCGAGCCGCTGCGGCCGATGATCGGCAATCGCGTGTACGGCTGCGACGATTGCCAGCTCGTGTGCCCGTGGAACAAGTTCGCGCAGGCCGCGCCCGTCGCCGATTTCGACGTGCGGCACGGCCTCGACCGCGCGACGCTCGTCGAGCTGTTCGCGTGGGATGCGGACACGTTCGATACGCGGATGCAGGGCAGTGCGATCCGGCGCATCGGCTACGAAAGCTGGCTGCGCAATCTCGCGGTCGGGCTCGGCAACGCGCTGCGCGCGGGTGAGGGCCGGCTCGCGCCGCAGGCGCGCGATGCGATCGTCGATGCGTTGCGCGCGCGGGCCGACGATCCGTCGCCGGTCGTGCGCGAGCATGTCGAATGGGCGCTGCGTGCCGTGTGAAGGCGGCGTAAAGTGTCGTCGGCGCGCGGCGCTGCCGCGCGCATCCATCGGTCAGGAGAGGGCCATGTTCAATGCAGTCATCGACGCACCGTTCGGCAAGGTCGGCATCCGCACGGATGCCGCGGTGGTGCGCGAGATCGTCTATCTGCCCGAATCGGTGAAGCCGGTCGATCCGGATACGCCGCTCGCGAAGCGCGCGGTCAAGCAGATCGAACGTTACTTCGCGCGCGCGTCGGCGCGCTTCGACCTGCCGCTCGCCGAGGTCGGCAGCGCGTTCCAGCATCGCGTGTGGGATGTGATCAGCGATATCCCGCCCGGCACGGTGCTGACCTACGGCCAGGTCGCGAAGCGGATCGGCAGCGCGCCGCGCGCGGTCGGCCAGGCGTGCGGCGCGAACTACTTCCCGCTCGTGATCCCATGCCATCGCGTCGTCGCGGCGGGCGGCCTCGGCGGTTTCGCGAACCACGACGACAACGGGTATTACCAGAAAGTGAAGCGCTGGCTGCTGGCGCACGAGGGCGTGCCGTACTGATGAGTGAATCGCTGATTTCCCCCGAAGCCGACGGCGATGCCGCCGCGGCGTCCCCCGCGCTGCTCGCGAGCCGCGCATCGATCGACGTGTTTTGCGATGCGCTGTGGCTCGAGCACGGGCTCGCACGCAACACGCTCGATGCTTACCGGCGCGATCTGGTGCTGTTTTCCCAATGGCTCGCCGCGACCCACGACACGTCGCTCGATTCGGTCGACGAAGCGATGGTGACGGGCTACATCGCCGCGCGCAGCGACGGCAAGGCGACGTCGTCGAACCGGCGGCTGTCCGTGTTCCGGCGCTATTACGGCTGGGCCGTGCGCGAGCATCGCGCGAGCGCCGACCCGACGCTGCGGATCTCGTCCGCGAAACAGGCGGCCCGGTTTCCGTCGACGTTGTCGGAGGCGCAGGTCGAGGCGCTGCTCGGCGCGCCCGACATCGACACGCCGCTCGGCCTGCGCGATCGCACGATGCTCGAACTGATGTATGCGAGCGGATTGCGCGTGAGCGAACTCGTGACGCTGAAGACCGTCGAGGTCGGGCTCAACGAGGGCGTCGTGCGCGTGATGGGCAAGGGCTCGAAGGAGCGGCTCGTGCCGTTCGGCGAAGTCGCGCACGGCTGGATCGAGCGTTATCTGCGCGATGCGCGGCCGGCGCTGCTCGGCGCGCGCGCGGCTGACGCGCTGTTCGTGACCGCACGCGGCGACGGGATGACGCGCCAGCAGTTCTGGAACATCATCAAGCGTCACGCGCAGCACGCGGACGTGCGCGCCCACCTGTCGCCGCACACGCTGCGGCATGCGTTCGCGACGCACTTGCTGAACCACGGCGCCGACCTGCGCGTCGTGCAATTGCTGCTCGGTCACAGCGACATCTCGACCACGCAGATCTATACGCACGTCGCGCGCGAGCGGTTGAAGACGCTGCACGCGCAACACCATCCGCGCGGTTAGCGCACGTTTCGCTGCGCAGGCTCCGGTGCGCGCACCGGCCTGCCTGCGTCAGACCAGCTCGCGCAGCTTGTGCTTCAGCACCTTGCCCGTCGATGCGGCCGGCAACGCGTCGAGGACGCGGATATGCGCGGGGCGCTTGTAAGGCGCGAGCCGCTCCGCGCACCATGCGTGCAGCGCCGCTTCGTCGGCGGTCGCGCCGGGCACCCGTTCGACGAACGCGAGCACTTCCTCGTTGCCTTCGACCGCACGGCCGATGACGGCTGCCTGCACGACGTCAGGGTGCGCGTTCAGCACCTGCTCGACTTCGACCGGATAGACGTTGAAGCCCGAGCGGATGATCAGCTCCTTGCTGCGGCCCGCGATCGTCACCGCGCCGTCCGCCTCCTGCCGCGCGAGATCGCCGGTACTCAACCAGCCGTCCGGCGACACGGCCGCGCGGGTGGCGTCCGCGTTGCGGTAGTAGCCGAGCATCACGTTCGGTCCGCGTACGCGAATCTCGCCGACTTCGCCGGGCGGCACGTCGGTGCCGTCCGGCGCGACGATCCGCATCTCCACACCGGGAATCGGCACGCCGACCGAGCTGTCGGTGCGCGGCGCGTCGAGCGGTGTCTGCGTGATTGTCGGGCTGCTCTCGGTCATTCCGTAGCCGTTGTGCAGCGGCACGCCATACAGGCGCTCGACGCGTGCCTTCAGGTTCGTGTCGAGCGGCGAGCCGCCCGAATACGCGAAGCGCAGGCGCGGTGCGTGCCATGCGTGGCCGTGCGTGTGCAGGTGTTCGAGCAGCTTCGCGTGCATCGCGGGCACGCCCTGGAAGATCGTGACGCCTTCGTCGGCGAGCGCGACGCGCACGGCTTCCGGCGAGAAGCGCGGCGCAAGCCGCAGCGTCGCGCCCGCGTACAGGCTGCCGAGGCAGACCGACGCGAGCCCGTACACGTGCGACACGGGCAGTACCGTGTAGACGACGTCGTCGGGCGACACGCGGCGCAGCGCGCTCGATGTCGCCGCGATGAACAGCAGGTTGCGATGCGACAGCATCACGCCTTTCGGCGTGCCGGTCGTGCCGGTCGTGTAGATCAGCGCCGCGCATTGCGCGGCGCCGTCGGCGGCGACCGGTTCGCCCGGCGCGCTCGCGTCGACGCGATACGACCACGCGCCGATGTCGACCGGCAGTGCGCCGGCAGGTGTCGCGCCGTGCCGCGCGGCATGCGTGCGTGCGTCGGGCGATATGTCGGTGGTGAACGCGATCAGCTTCGGGCGCGCGTGCGCGGCGATCGCGTCGAGTTCGCCGGCCGACAATCGCGCGTTCGACACGAGCGCCCACGCGTCGAGGCGGGCGACCGCGAACAGCAGCACGATCTGCGCGACGCAGTTTTCGGCGACGATCATCACGCGGTCGCCGCCTTGCACGCCGAGGCCGGCGAGCAGCGCGGCCGCCGCATCGACGGCTTGCGACAGGTCGCCGTACGACAGCCTGCGTGCGTCCTCGATCAGCGCCGGATGCCCGGGTGCCTGGGCGGCCCGGCGTGCGGGCACGTCGGCGATGCGGCAGGGCAGCGCGGCGAGCAGTGCATCGACGTCGAGCGGCTCGGAAGAACGGAGGGGCGAGGACATGGCGTCTCCAGAAAAGGGGCGGGCGGCGGCCGACGAGGTTGGCGAACGATCGTGCCATGACGGCGCGTGCGCCACAATCGGCCATTCGGGCAATAGCGCTTCGCGATGTCCGCAATGATGATGGACGGAATCGCTGCGGCGACGCAGCAGGCCGCCCGGCGGAAAACGGGCCGCGAGTATACCGCCGGCGCGGGTGCGAGGACCCAAGGGCCCAAGGGCGCGATTGCGCGCCAGCCGGTCGTTCACCATTAAAATGCCGCCATGAGCAAATCCAGACACGTGTCCGAAACCCCTGCCACCCAGCTGTTGCGCCGCCACGGCGTCGCGTTCGGCGAGCATCCGTACGACTACGTCGAGCACGGCGGCACCGGCGAATCGGCGCGCCAGCTCGGCGTCGACGAGCACAGCGTCGTGAAGACGCTCGTGATGGAAGACGAGCATGCGAAGCCGCTGATCGTGCTGATGCACGGCGACCGCACGGTATCGACGAAGAACCTCGCACGGCAGATCGGCGCGAAGCGCGTCGAACCGTGCAAGCCCGAGGTCGCGAACCGCCATTCGGGCTATCTCGTCGGCGGCACGTCGCCGTTCGGCACGCGCAAGACGATGCCCGTCTACGTCGAGGCGACGATCCTCGAACTGCCGACGATCTACCTGAACGGCGGCCGCCGCGGCTACCTCGTCAGTCTCGCGCCGGCCGTGCTCACGTCGCTGCTCGGCGCGCAGCCCGTACAGTGCGCTAGTGTCGACTGAGGGTTTCACCTTCGTGGCAGGCCGCGCCCGTTCGGTAGAATGGGCGCCGTTTCGGCTTGCGGGCTTGCCGCGCAGCCGTCCCTTTACCGATACGTTGAAAGAAGAGTCCACCGCATGCAGATCCTGCTCGCCGCCCTCGTTGCCTACCTGATCGGTTCGGTGTCGTTCGCCGTCGTCGTCAGTGGCGCGATGGGCCTGGCCGACCCGCGTTCGTACGGGTCGAAGAATCCCGGCGCGACCAACGTGCTGCGCAGCGGCAACAAGAAGGCCGCGATCCTGACGCTCGTCGGCGACGCGTTCAAGGGCTGGATTGCCGTCTGGCTCGCCCGCCACTTCGGCCTGCCCGACGTCGCGGTCGCATGGGTTGCGATCGCCGTGTTCCTTGGCCACCTGTATCCGGTGTTCTTCCGCTTCCAGGGCGGCAAGGGCGTCGCGACCGCGGCTGGCGTGCTGCTCGCCGTGCACCCGGTGCTCGGGCTCGCGACCGCGCTCACCTGGCTGATCGTCGCGTTCTTCTTCCGCTATTCGTCGCTCGCGGCGCTGGTGGCGGCCGTGTTCGCGCCGGTGTTCGACGTGTTCCTGTTCGGCACGGGCCACAACCCGGTCGCGTGGGCCGTGCTCGCGATGAGCGTGCTGCTCGTGTGGCGTCACCGCGGCAACATTTCGAAGCTGCTGGCGGGGCAGGAGAGCCGGATCGGTGACAAGAAGAAGGCGGCCGCGGACGGCGGCGCACAGGACGGCGGCAAGGCCTGAGAAAGCGCGGCGCTTGCCGCACGCCGGGCGCGCCGCGTGTGCGGGGCCCGGCAGGATGACGTGACGGATCGTCCGGCGATCAGTCGCGGAAGTTGTTGAAGTCGAGCGGCGTGTCGGTCACGTCCTTGCGCAGCATTGCGATCGTGCTCTGCAGGTCGTCGCGCTTCGTGCCCGACACGCGCACCGCGTCGCCCTGGATGCTCGCCTGCACCTTGATCTTGCTGTCCTTCACGAGCCGCACGATCTTCTTCGCGAGATCGCCGGTCACGCCCTTCTTCACGGTGACGATCTGCTTGACCTTGTCGCCGCCGATCTTCTCGACCTTGCCGTAGTCGAGGAAGCGGACGTCGACGTTGCGCTTGGCCAGCTTGCCGATCAGCACGTCCTTGACCTGACCGAGCTTGAAATCGTCATCGGCGAACAGCGTCAGCTCGCGCTCCTTCTGCTCGACGCGCGCGTCGGAGCCCTTGAAGTCGAAGCGCGTCGAAATTTCCTTGTTCGACTGCTCGATGGCGTTCTTCACTTCGATCATGTTCGCTTCGGAAACGACGTCGAACGATGGCATGGCATTCCTCCCTTGAGATGCGGACGCCCGGCTCGCGCGCGGGCACTCGCTATAATTGCGGACTGTTTGCCATTTTACCGATGCCCCTCCGTTTGCCCAAGGCCGGCCATGCGCCGCCCGGGCGGACGTGACCGCGAATGCCGATGCCTCCTGACGATTCCGCCCTGTCGCTGTTTCCCGACCATCCGCTCGCCGCGCACAACACGTTCGGCATTGCCGCGACCGCGCGCCTTGCCGCGCGCGTCACGCATGCGTCGCAATTCGAGGCGCTCCATCGCGACCCGCGCGTCGCGAACCTGCCGCGGCTCGTGCTCGGCGGCGGCAGCAACGTCGTGTTCACACGCGATTTCGACGGTATCGTGCTGCTCGATGAAATCAAGGGCCGCCGCGTCGTGCGCGAGGACGACGATGCGTGGTACGTCGAGGCCGGCGGCGGCGAGAACTGGCACGCATTCGTCGCATGGACGCTCGAGCACGGGATGCCCGGCCTCGAGAACCTCGCACTGATTCCGGGTACGGTCGGCGCCGCGCCGATCCAGAACATCGGCGCATACGGTCTCGAGATGAAGGTGTATTTCGACTCGCTGGTCGCGGTCGAGCTGGCGACCGGGCGCAGCGAGCGCTTCGACGCCGCGCGCTGCGCGTTCGGCTATCGCGACAGTTTCTTCAAGCGGGAAGGGGCTGGCCGGTTCGCGATCGTGTCGGTGACGTTCCGGCTGCCGAAGCAATGGGCGCCGCGGCTCGGCTACGCGGACGTCACGCGCGAACTCGACGCCCGTGGCATCGCACCCGATGCGGCCGCGCCGCTTGACGTGTTCGACGCCGTCGTCGCGATCCGCCGCGCGAAGCTGCCCGATCCGCTCGTCCTCGGCAACGCGGGCAGCTTCTTCAAGAATCCGGTGATCGATGCCGCGCAATTCGAGGCGCTGCGCGCCCGCGCGCCCGAGATCGTGTCGTATCCGCAGCCGGATGGCCAGGTCAAGCTCGCGGCCGGCTGGCTGATCGACCGCTGCGGCTGGAAGGGGCGCGTGCTGGGCGCGGCGGCCGTGCACGACCGCCAGGCGCTCGTGCTCGTCAATCGCGGCGGCGCGACGGGCGCCGACGTGCTCGCGCTGGCGCGGGCGATCCAGGCCGACGTGCGCGCGCATTTTGGCGTCGAGCTCGAGCCCGAACCCGTCTGCCTGTAACCGGGGTTTCGCACCGCCTTTCGCGGGCCCGAACAAAAAGCGCCGATCGTCGATCGGCGCTTTTTACATCGGTTGCCGGGTGCCGGCGCGTCAGTGCTTGAGGCGGCCGAGCAGCAGGAACTCCATCAGTGCCTTCTGCACGTGCAGGCGGTTTTCCGCTTCATCCCATACGACGCTCTGCGGGCCGTCGATCACGCCGGCCGTCACTTCTTCGCCGCGGTGCGCGGGCAGGCAGTGCATGAAGAGGGCGTCCGGGTTCGCGTGGCCCATCATCTCCTCGTCGACGCACCAGTCGGCGAATGCCTGCTTGCGGGCCTCGTTCTCGGCCTCGAAGCCCATGCTCGTCCACACGTCGGTGGTGACGAGATCGGCGCCCTTGCACGCTTCGTTCGGATCGTCGAACACCTCGTAGAACGGCGCGCTGTCGGGCGACACGAGCTTCATGTCGAGCGCGTAGCCGGGCGGCGTGGACAGGCGCAGCTTGAAGCCGAGGATTTGCGCGGCTTCGATCCACGTGTAGAGCATGTTGTTCGCGTCGCCGACCCACGCGACGGTCTTGCCGGCGATCGGGCCGCGGTGCTCGTAGTACGTGAAGATGTCGGCGAGCACCTGGCACGGGTGGTATTCGTTCGTCAGGCCGTTGATCACCGGCACGCGGGAGTTGTCCGCGAAGCGCTGGATGATCTCCTGCTCGAACGTGCGGATCATGATGATGTCGACCATCCGCGAGATCACCTGCGCGGAATCCTCGACGGGTTCGCCGCGACCGAGCTGCGTGTCGCGCGTGCTCATGAAGACGGCGTGGCCGCCGAGCTGGAAGATCCCGGCTTCGAACGACAGGCGCGTGCGCGTCGAGTTCTTCTCGAAGATCATCGCGAGCGTGCGGTCGTGCAGCGGGTGATAGGTCTCGTAGTTCTTGAACTTGCGCTTCAGGATACCCGTGCGTTCGAGCACGTACTCGTAGTCTTCCAGCGAGAAATCCTTGAACTGCAGGTAGTGACGAATGGTTTTGGCGGTCATGAAGCGAAATGCAGCGGGTTGCACCCGGCAGCAAGGCCGGACGGCGCCGCCGTCGGGTGTGGATAACTCAAAGCAGCATAAAGGATTTTCTGTGCTTTGACGAGCCGGGGAGAGAAGCGGGGCTCGATCGCCGTGCGTTGCGGGCGGCACAGGAGGAGGGGTGTCGGAACGACGCGCGATGGCGCGCTGCGGTATAATCCGAAAGTTTTCTCCAGCCCGGCAGGCAAGCCTCTTCGCGCTCTGCCGGACACAAGCCGTGCGCTGCACAAATCCGGTGCAGTCCGCCGGCGGCGCACGTCGACGTCTCGTTTTCGGGGCATCTGAATGCTTGTGCCGCCGTCCGTTTCAGCTTTGTGTTCGCGTATCCAGGCGCCGTTGCCTGGACATCGCCGGGCCGTCACTTGGGTAACCACATGGCTGAAACCCCTCCGACCGAATTCTTCATCCAGGGCATCACGAAAGACGGGAAAAAGTTTCGCCCGAGCGACTGGTCGGAACGTCTGGCCGGTGTGATGGCCTGCTTCGGGCCGGGGGCGAGCGGGCCGAACGCGCGTCTCAAGTATTCGCTCTACGTGCGTCCGACGATGCTCGGCGACCTCAAATGCGTGATCCTCGATTCCCGGCTGCGCGACGTCGAGCCGATGGCGTTCGATTTCGTGCTGAATTTCGCGAAGGACAACAACCTCGTCGTCACCGAGGCGTGCGAACTGCCGGACTACGACGCGAAGAAGTGATGCCGGCACGGGCGAGGGCGCATGCGGCGCCCGCCCTGGCACACGTCGCCGGCCCGCAGGATGTGCGCCGGCGACAGGCGACAAAAAAGCCCGCCTAGGCGGGCTTTTTTGCGATCGCAGGAAACAGGAGCGCCCGCGTGAGCGGGCGCACCGGAATTACGCTGCTGCCTGCAGACCCTTGACGGCCGCGGCGAGGCGGCTCTTGCTGCGAGCGGCCTTGTTCTTGTGAACGATCTTCTTGTCGGCGATCGTGTCGATCGTCTTCACGGCAGCCTTGAACAGCTCGGCAGCCTTTGCCTGGTCGCCGGCTTCAACAGCCTTGCGAACCGACTTGATCGCGGTACGGAATTTCGAGCGCAGCGCCGAGTTGTGCGAGTTTGCCTTCGCGGCCTGGCGGGCGCGCTTGCGTGCTTGTGCGGAGTTAGCCATGACGGTTCCTTATCCTGTCCTGTTTCCAGAGCTTGGAGCCTGACGGCCAAGCGCTGCTTTTCGATCCGTCCCCTGAGAACGATTGCCCAGGGGCGCATAAAAAAACGGTGATTTTAACCGAGGCCGGGACATGAAAACGGCAGTTGCCGTGCATGTACGAGCCCAGAAACCGGCGATTATAGCAACAAAATCAAGCGAGTGGCAAGTTGAACGTGACAACCGTCGGGCGGGGCATCGGCGGTGTGCGCGCTTTTCGGCATCGGCCGCTGGCCGGGCCACGCAACGTCCGTATAATAAGCGCCCCATGAATCTATTCCGAGCCCTGCTGACGGTCAGCGGCTTCACGCTGCTGTCGCGCGTGACCGGACTGGCCCGCGAGACGCTGATCGCCCGTGCGTTCGGCGCCAGTCAATACACCGACGCGTTCTACGTCGCCTTCCGTATCCCGAACCTGCTGCGCCGCCTGTCCGCCGAAGGCGCGTTCTCGCAGGCGTTCGTGCCGATCCTCGCCGAGTTCAAGAACCAGCAGGGGCACGATGCGACGAAAGCGCTCGTCGACGCGATGTCGACGGTGCTGGCGTGGGCGCTTGCCGTGCTGTCGGTCTTCGGGATCGCCGGCGCATCGTGGGTCGTGTTCGCGGTCGCGTCCGGCCTGCACACCGACGGGCAGGCGTTCCCGCTCGCGGTCACGATGACGCGGATCATGTTCCCGTACATCGTGTTCATCTCGCTGACGACGCTCGCATCCGGCGTGCTGAACACGTACAAGAGCTTCTCGCTGCCCGCGTTCGCGCCGGTGCTGCTCAACGTCGCGTTCATCGCCGCGGCCGTGTTCGTCGCGCCGCACCTGAAGGTGCCGGTGTTCGCGCTTGCATGGGCCGTCATCGTCGGCGGCGTGCTGCAGTTCCTCGTGCAGCTGCCGGGCCTGAAGAAGATCGACATGGTGCCGCTGATCGGCCTCAACCCGCTGCGCGCGCTGCGCCACCCGGGCGTGAAGCGCGTGCTCGCGAAGATGGTGCCCGCGACGTTCGCGGTGTCGGTCGCGCAACTGTCGCTGATCATCAACACCAACATCGCGTCGCGGCTCGGGCAGGGCGCCGTGTCGTGGATCAACTACGCCGACCGCCTGATGGAATTCCCGACGGCGCTGCTCGGCGTCGCGCTCGGCACGATCCTGCTGCCGAGCCTGTCGAAGGCGCACGTCGACGCCGATTCGCACGAGTATTCGGCGCTGCTCGACTGGGGGCTGCGCGTCACGTTCCTGCTCGCGGCACCGAGCGCGCTCGCGCTGTTCTTCTTCGCGACGCCGCTCACGGCGACCCTCTTCAACTACGGCAAGTTCGATGCGCATACCGTCACGATGGTCGCGCGCGCGCTCGCGACCTATGGGATCGGCCTCGTCGGCATCATCCTGATCAAGATCCTCGCGCCGGGCTTCTATGCGAAGCAGGACATCAAGACGCCCGTTAAAATCGCGATCGGCGTGCTGATCGTCACGCAGATCTCGAACTACGTGTTCGTGCCGCTGATCGGCCACGCGGGCCTGACGCTGAGCATCGGCGTCGGCGCGTGCCTGAACTCGCTGCTGCTGTTCCTCGGGCTGCGCAAGCGCGGCATCTACCAGCCGTCGCCGGGCTGGCTGCGCTTCTTCGTGCAGCTGATCGGCGCGGCGCTCGTGCTCGCGGGCCTGATGCACTGGCTGTCGATCAGCTTCGACTGGACCGGGATGCGTACGCAGCCGCTCGATCGCATCGCGCTGATGGCCGCGTGCCTCGTGCTGTTCGCTGCACTATATTTCGGTATGTTGTGGGTGATGGGCTTCAAATACGCTTATTTCAGAAGGCGCGCCAAGTGACGACCGCAATGACCCGCGTCCTCGACTACTTCAGCACGCTCGTGGCGGACGACGACAGCCTGCCCGTCACGGAAGCGGCGCTGTCGCTGGCGCAGGACGCCTATCCCGACCTCGACCTGCAGGGCACGCTGGCCGAACTCGACATGCTGGCGGCGCGGTTGCGCCGGCGGCTCGCCGACGACGCGGACCTGAAGGGCCGCGTCGCCGCGCTGAACGACTTCTTCTTCCGCGAGCTCGGCTTCGCGTGCAATCACAACGATTACTACGACCCCGATAACAGCCACCTGAACGCCGTGCTGAAGCGGCGGCGCGGGATTCCGATCTCGCTGTCGGTGCTGTACCTGGAGCTTGCCGAGCAGATCGGCGTGCCGGCGCGCGGCGTATCGTTCCCCGGCCATTTCCTGCTGCGTGTCACGCTGCCGGACGGCGACCTGATCATCGACCCGGCCAACGGCCATTCGCTGTCCGAAGCCGAGATGGTCGAGATGCTCGAGCCGTACGTCGCGCGTGCGGCCGGTGCGGTCGACAGCGCGTTGCGCGCACTGCTGCAGCCGGCGACGAGTCGCGAGATCATCGCGCGGATGCTGCGCAACCTGAAGACGATCTATCTTCAGACGGAGCGCTGGCAACGGCTGCTCGCGGTGCAGCAGCGGCTCGTGATCCTGCTGCCCGAGCATCTCGACGAAGTCCGCGACCGCGGTTTCGCGTATGCGCGGCTCGACTACCTGCGCCCCGCACTCGAGGATCTCGAGCAGTATCTCGGCGAGCGGCCGGACGCGGACGACGCGACCGTCGTCGAATCGCAAGTGACCGAGTTGCGGCAGCGGATGCAGCGCGACGGCGAGGACTGAGCCGCCGCCGTGCTGCCTGCCGGAACCGTGAATGACAAAACGCCCGCGATGCGGGCGTTTTTTTGCGTGCTTATTTCGGCTGCATCCGGATCGCGCCGTCGAGGCGGATCACTTCGCCGTTGAGCATCGGATTCTCGACGATCTGGCGCACCAGCAGCGCGTATTCGGCCGGTTTGCCGAGCCGCGGCGGGAACGGCACCATCGCGCCGAGCGCGTCCTGGACGTCCTGCGGCATGCCGAGCAGCATCGGCGTCTCGAACAGGCCGGGCGCGATCGTCATCACGCGGATGCCGTTGCGCGACAGGTCGCGCGCGATCGGCAGCGTCATGCCCGCGACGCCGGCTTTCGACGCCGCGTACGCGGCCTGGCCGATCTGCCCGTCGAATGCGGCGACCGACGCGGTGCTGACGATCACGCCGCGCTCGCCTTCCGCGGTCGGCGCGGTGGCGGCCATCGCGGCGGCCGCGAGCCGGATCATGTTGAACGTGCCAATGAGGTTCACGTTGATCGTCTTCGCGAACACGTCGAGCGGATGCGCGCCGTCCTTGCCGACGGTCTTCGCGGCGGGCGCGATGCCGGCGCAGTTCACGAGGCCGCGCAGCGTGCCCGCGCGCGTCGCTGCGTCGACGGCCGACTGCGCGTCGGTCTCGCTCGACACGTCGCAGTGCACGAAGATGCCGCCCAGCTCGGCCGCGAGCGCGGTGCCTGCCGTGTCGTTCAGGTCGGCGAGCACGACCGTGCCGCCTGCTTGCGCGAGCATCCGCGCCGTGCCGGCACCGAGGCCGGATGCGCCGCCCGTGATCAGAAATACGTTGCCGCGAATTTCCATGACTGTCTCCGTGTCGACCGCCCTTGGCGCTTCAGCGCTTAGGGCGGTCCCATGCAAGGCGGTCGACCGCCCTTGGCGCTTCAGCGCTTGGGGCGGTCCCATGCAAGGCGGTTGCCTGGTTCCTGCCGCGTGATCGGTTGAAATGCCGGCACGCCGGTAACGGAGGCGCCCGCACTCGACCGATTGTACGGGGCACCCTCGCGTGACGGCGAGACCGGAACGATCGTGCGAATTCCGCCCGGGCAAAAAAGGGTCTTCGCGAATTTCCGTGGATATCGCTGTCCGTCCCACTGCTGCGAATCGCGCGGAATCCGCTAGTGAGCAATACTCCTCTATCGGCCACATCGGACTGTAATCGAGTGTAATCGATTCGCGCGCCAATTCCGCCTACGCTGCGAGAACTCTTTGGAGAGATTCGAATTCTTCGATCGAGAAGATTTTAAATCCAGAAGAGAAACGGGTGCCGCAAGCACCTTTGCTTTGACACAAATTTAATTCGGAGAAAATCATGGGGCATCGAGAAATTCTCGCTGGCGCACCCGCAACAATCGAAATTGTTGCATTGTTTGACGTCGAGTTAATTCTGCACGATTATCCAATAAAGAATAATAATACTCCTCAGGCCGCCACGTGGATCGAACACGGGCCGGAATCAGTAAAATATGCCTATCTGGTTGCTCCTGAGGAGTATGTGGATCCCAAAACAAACGCGACACCGGATCTCACGATTTATGGCCTTACCGGCGATACCGTCCGTTGGCGCGGTCTCTCCTTCAGTGGAAACATCAACCATGCGGGAGCCCTGGTTGCGATCAAACCTAACGGGATCCTGCATGTCCTTCAATTTAAGGGCCCTCCGCGTGATGTCCCGGGGTCTTATTTGGGTTACAACATTGACAAAGGTGAGCCTTACGATATTAAGCAGTTTCTGGATAACCGTATCGATTCTTCTGTTATTGGCACTGGCACAGATAATTATATTATAGTGTTTGCGTTAATGGAGGTTGATCGCAGAACTGGAAATATCGGCAAGATTGGATATTATCAGTGGGACCCGAAAGTTACCTGCCACGCTTGAGCCGGGAATCCAATTGACGTTAAGGGGCGGCGATATCTCTCCGGCAGTCGTTGAAAATGAAGCCGCCCCAATTTCGAGTCGATAAGGTTCCTTGCAATGCCGTTCCGCAAGATTGCGCGTGCGTTCACGAAAATGCTCGGGACGTGGCGCGGAAGCTATGGGCACACCGGAGTTCAAACAATAGCGCCGCGATCGAAAGTAGGTCGAGATGCTGTTCGCGCATCTGAAGCGAATTTTGAAGCTCGATCGCTTGAGGCCACGAGAGCTGAGCGGAGTGCAGGACGAATTCCTGTTGGCAACAACTGCGCAAAACCTGCGACGAATGTCTAATCGGTCGGCGCCGCTCGGCAACGAGATGACTGCGATGGCGGTGTAACCATGCGATGAGAGGCGAAAGCTTCTTCGAAGTCAGGCGCATCGATTCAACCGAACCGCATCGCAAGTGCAAGTGAGTTATGGACGTCGTCCGAGCCGAGTATTCCAACGGAATCGGCCGATCGCCGGCAGTCTGCCTCGCGTTCCCCGGTAATCCGTGATGAACCAAAAAAAAGCCGCCCGGAGCGGGCGGCTTGCGGGTGCGCGACGCGCTGCTTACTTCAGTGCGTCAAACGCGCGCTCGCGGATTTCCTCGACGGCGCCGAGGCCCGAGATCTTGCGATACTGCGGCGCCTTCAGGCCGTTTTCCTCGCCGCGCTGCGCCCAGTCGCCGTAGTACGTGATCAGCGGCTTGGTCTGCGCTTCGTACACTTCGAGACGCTTCTTGACGGTTTCTTCCTTGTCGTCGTCGCGCTGGATCAGCGGCTCGCCCGTCACGTCGTCATGGCCTTCGACCTTCGGCGGGTTGAACTTGACGTGGTACGTGCGGCCCGAGGCCGGGTGCGTGCGGCGGCCGCTCATGCGCTCGATGATTTCCGAGAACGGCACGTCGATCTCGAGCACGTAGTCGATCGCGACGCCCGCTTCCTTCATGGCGTCAGCCTGCGCGATCGTGCGCGGGAAGCCGTCGAACAGATAGCCGTTCGCGCAGTCGGCTTCCTTCAGGCGCTCCTTGACGAGGCCGATGATCAGCGCATCCGGAACGAGCTTGCCGGCGTCCATGTAGCCCTTCGCCTCGACGCCGAGCGGCGTGCCGGCCTTCACGGCCGCGCGCAGCATGTCGCCCGTCGAGATTTGCGGGATGCCGAACTTTTCCTTGATGAAGTTTGCCTGGGTGCCCTTTCCCGCGCCGGGCGCGCCCAACAGGATCAAACGCATGGTGATATCTCCAGTATGTAGATTCGTGTGGCGAGACGCGAAAAGCGCCGGCGACGGTGTGCGCGGCGCTTGCCTGGCGCGCGGCGGACCGGTCTGATGCGGCGCGTCGGGTTGGGCGACGCGCGACTGCCGGCAGGGCCACGGGCGGGGTCAAGCGAGGACGCGCTGGTCGCGGACGGCTCGCACAATCGCCTGATTATGCCACGGGTTATTTTGGTCCCGGCTGAAAAAGGGCCTGCACGCGTGCGAGATCGGCCGGCGTGTCGATGCCGGCTTCGGGCGCGGACTCGGTGATCAGCACCGCGATGCGCTCACCGTGCCAGAGCGCGCGCAGCTGTTCGAGCTGCTCGGCCTGTTCGATCGGCGCCTGCGCAAGCGTCGGATACGTGCGCAGGAAACGCGCACGATACGCATAGAGGCCGATGTGCCGATAGACCGGGAAAGCAGGCGCAGGCATGGCTGCGACGTCGGGCCAGTGCGGCTGGTACGCGTCCCGGCTCCATGGAATCGGCGCGCGCGAGAAGTACAGCGCGACGCTCTGCGCGTCGAGCGCGACCTTCACGACGTTCGGGTTGAACACGTCGGCCGCGTCGTGGATCGGGTGGGCGGCCGTCGCAATCGCGCACGCCGGGTGCGCGGCGAGGTGCGACGCTACGTCGCGCACGAGTACGGGGTCGATCAGCGGCTCGTCGCCCTGAACGTTGACGACGACGGTGTCGTCGCTCCACCCGAACGTCGCCGCGACTTCCGCGAGACGGTCGGTGCCGGACGGATGGTCGGCGCGCGTCAGCACCGCTTCGAAGCCGTGATCGCGCGCGGCATCGAGCACGCTCTGCGCGTCGGACGCGACGAGCACCTGCTGCGCGCCCGCTTCACGTGCACGCTCGGCGACGCGCACGACCATCGGCTTGCCGCCGAGATCGGCGAGCGGCTTGTTCGGGAGCCGCGTCGACGCGAGCCGGGCGGGAATGACGGCGATGAAGGGTTGCGGGTGAGTCATCGGGGCGGGCGGTGAAAAGAGCGGAGCGGGCGGCGCGTCTGACGCGGCTCGCCCGGAGGGTTCGGCGCCCTGGCCGCGGACGGGCCGCGGTTCGGGCTGGCTCGGGCGGCTTAGCGGCCGGCCGGGTCGACCGGCGTGCCTTCGACGGTCTGGCGCGCTTCGTCGACCAGCATCACGGGGATGCCGTCGCGGATCGGGTAGGCGAGCTTGTCCGCGTTGCAGATCAGCTCCTGCGCGGCACGGTCATAGTGGAGCGGGCCTTTGCAGATAGGGCACACAATGATTTCAAGCAGGCGAGCGTCCACGGAGTTTCTCCACAACGAGGGCAATGAGGCGAGGGTCGAGCGCGGCTTCGACGGGGACGACCCACAGTCGAGCGTCGCGCCAGGAAGCGCCCAATTTTACTGCATCCTTCTCGGTGATCAGGATCGCGTCGACGGCGTCGTCGACGAACGGATTGTCGGCGAACGCATAGTGATCGGGCAGCGCGCGCGTCGCGGGCGCGAGACCGGCCGCGCGCAGCGTCGCGAAGAAGCGTTCCGGCGCGCCGATGCCGGCCGCGGCGAGGACGCGCTCGTTCGCGAATTGCGACAGCGGGCGGCGCAGCGCCGGCTGGTCGAGGTGCCACGCGGCGCCCGGCGTGAGCGCGAGCGAATAGGTGTCGGGCCACGGCGGCAGCGCGCCGCTGTACGGATCGTTGACGAGCGTCGCGTCGCGGTGCCGCGACAGCGGCTCTCGCAACGGCCCGGCCGGCAGCAGGAAGCCGTTGCCGCCGAGCCGGTGGTCGAACACGACGAGTTCGACCGTGCGCGCGAGGCGGTAGTGCTGCAGGCCGTCGTCGCTGACGATCACGTCGACGTCCGGATGCGCGGCGCGCAGCGCCTGCGCGGCCGCGACGCGATCCGGGCACACCCAGACGGGCGCACCGGTGCGGCGTGCGATCAGGAGCGGCTCGTCGCCGCCTGCGCCGGCGCGCGACGCGGCCGTGACGGCGGTGGGCGCCTTCACGTTCGCGCCGTAGCCGCGCGACACGATGCCGGGCGTGAAGCCGGCCGCCCGCAACGCGTCGACGAGCGCGATCACGGTCGGCGTCTTGCCGGTGCCGCCGACTGTCACGTTGCCGACCACGACGACGGGCACGCCGACGTCGACCGGCTTCTTCCAGCCCTGCGCGTAGGCGGTGCGCCGCAGCGCCGCGCACAGGCCGAACACGCACGCGAACGGCGTGAGTGCCCACGCGAGCGCGCCGCGGCGCTGCCATTCGCGCGTCAGGCGCGCTTCGAGCCGGGCGAGCGGGCCGTCGGGCGCGCTCATCGGGCCGGGCGCGGCAGGTCGTGCGCCGCGGCGTGGGACGGATTCGTCAAGGCGGATTCTCCGTTGGGCGGCGCATGCCGCGGGGTCTGCGGAAGGCGGCACTCTAGCGCGCCGCGGGCGGGCGCGGCAAGCCGACCGGCTGACGCAGCCCACGGGGCCGGATCGCGACGGCTTGTGGATAACTCTGTGAAGAACTCCCCGCTCGAATGAGTCAAACGCCCGCCGGGTGGGCCTCGAATCGGATGAGAATCGTTTCGAAAGTTTTAAAAATATATAAAAATCAATGTGTTATCGCAAATCGTCTGGATTTTTCCGCGGTTTTCAGGCGTTTCAAGCCGACGATTGCCAAAATGTGGACACCTTCCGCGCGTCACCGCGCCCGCACCCGGCGCTGGACGTCGCGCGCGTGTCGGACTATCGTGTCGCCGCCAGCATTCATCCGACCGTCCATGCCTTCCGACTCCCCATTTGCCGCGCCGGGCGCCACCCGCGGCGGCGACGAAGTGATACCCGTTTCGGCGCTCAATCGCGCGATTTCGACGATGCTCGAGCGCTCGTTTCCGCTGCTGTGGATTTCGGGCGAAGTGTCGAATTTCACGCGCGCCGCGAGCGGCCACTGGTATTTCTCGATCAAGGACCAGCAGGCGCAGATGCGCTGCGTGATGTTCCGCGGCCGCGCGCAATACGCGGAATTCACGCCGCGCGAAGGCGACCGGATCGAGGTACGCGCGGTCGTGACGATGTACGAGCCGCGCGGCGAAGTGCAGCTCAACGTCGAGGCCGTGCGGCGCACGGGCCAGGGGCGTCTGTACGAGGCATTCCTGCGGCTGAAGGCGCAGCTCGAGGGCGAGGGGCTCTTCGCCCCCGAGCGCAAGCGGCCGCTGCCGGCCCACCCGCGCGCGATCGGCATCGTCACGTCGCTGCAGGCCGCCGCGCTGCGCGACGTGCTGACCACGCTCGCGCGCCGCGCGCCGCACATTCCGGTGATCGTCTATCCGGCGCCCGTGCAGGGCGCGGGCTCGGCGGAAAAGCTCGTTGCGGCCGTCGAGACCGCGAATGCGCGCCGCGAGGTCGACGTGCTGCTGGTCTGTCGCGGCGGCGGCTCGATCGAGGATCTATGGTCGTTCAACGACGAGGCGCTGGCGCGCGCGATCGCGGCGAGCGAACTGCCGGTCGTGAGCGGCGTCGGGCACGAGACCGATTTCACGATCGCGGACTTCGCGGCCGACCTGCGCGCGCCGACGCCCACCGGCGCCGCCGAGCTCGCGAGCCCGCAGCGCGCACTGCTGCTGCGCGAGGTCGGCGAGCGCCAGCGTGCGCTCGCACGCGGCATGGAACGCCGGCTGGAAC
>NZ_LDVA01000235.1:0-28896 GCF_050768715.1 Burkholderia sp. ZZQ-2
CAGCGGGACGCACCGCCTTGCGGGCGACGAGGCTGCCGGAGCGGACAGGGGCGCGGGTCGGCGACGCCGGCTTCGGATTCTTGACGGTTAGTTTGGTGCGCATAAACGCTGGAATTCATTCAGACTGCGATCGCACGCAGCAACTCGGTTTCAAGCTGGATCTGCAGGCGGTTGTCGGACAGGCCGGCACCCGCGAGCAGGAAGATGTCCTCGACGCGTTCGCCGAGCGTATTGATCCGCGCCGCGTGGACGCCGATCCGATGCTCGGCGAGTACGCGCGCGATCGAATAGAGAAGGCCCGGCCGGTCGTTGGCCGACACGGACAGGATGTAGTACTGGCCGCGCTCGTCGGCCCGCAGGTCGACGCGCGGCGTGATCGGAAACGTCCGGGACAGCCTCGACAGGCGGCCTTTGGACGGCTCCGGCAGCGGTGCGGTTTCGGCGAGCCGCGACGCGAGCTGTTGTTCGACGAGATTCGCGATGTCGCGGTAGCGCACGTCGCGTTCGGTCTGCGTGACGATGAAGTTGTCGAGCGCGTAGCCGTGCCGCGTCGTGCTGACGCGCGCGTCGAGCACCGACAGCCCGTTGCGGTCGAAATACGCGCAGATGCCCGCGAACAGGTCGGGGCGATCCTTCACGTACACGAGCACCTGCAGCGCGTCGCCGATCGGCGACGGCCGCGCGCGGACGATCGCGGTTTCGGCGTTCACGTGCCGGTACAGCACGCGTGTCTGCCACGCGATGTCGGCTGCGTCGTGACGCAGGAAGAAGCCGACGTCGAGCTGGTCCCACAGCGCGCGATGGGCGTCCTCGGGCACGGTCTCGAGGCGCAGCAGCGCGAGCGCCTGCTCCTGCCGCGACTTCAGCTCCGAATGCGCGTCGGGGTTGGCGCCGCCGAGCACCGCGAGCGTGATGCGGTACAGGTCCTCGAGCAGCTTGCCTTTCCACGTGTTCCACACCTTCGGGCTCGTGCCGCGGATATCGGCGACGGTCAGCAGGTACAGCGCGGTGAGGTAGCGTTCGTTGCCGACGACTTCGGCAAAGCGCTTGATGACTTCGGGGTCGCTCGTGTCCTGCTTCTGCGCGACCTGGCTCATCGTCAGGTGATGCTGGACGAGCCACACGATCAACGACGCGTCGTCGCCGGCGATGCCGTGCTCGCGGCAGAAGCGCCGCGCATCGGCCATCCCGAGCGTCGAGTGATCGCCGCCGCGGCCTTTCGCGATGTCGTGGAACAGCGCGGCGACATACAGCACCCACGGGCGCTCGAAGTTGCCGATCAACTGGCTGCAGAACGGATATTCGTGCGCGTGCTCGGCCACCGCGAAGCGGCGGATGTTGCGCAACACCATCAGGATGTGCTGGTCGACCGTGTACACGTGGTACAGGTCGTGCTGCATCTGGCCGACGATGCGGCGGAAGTTCAGCAGATAGCGGCCGAGCACGCTCGTCTGGTTCATCAGCCGGAACGCGTGCGTGATGCCTTCGGGCTGCTGCAGGATCCGCATGAACGTGTCGCGGTTCTGCGGATCGCGGCGCCACGCGTTGTTCATGATCTCGCGCGAGTTGTACAGCGCGCGCAGCGTGCGGGCGGACAGGCCCTTCACGCCGCGGGTCGTCTCGTACAGCAGGAACGCTTCGAGGATCGCGTCGGGATGGCGCTCGAACACGCCGTCGTCGACGATCTCGAGCATCCCCTGCTTCTCGACGAAGCGGTCGGGCGACAGCACGCGCGTGATGCCGCTCGTCGCGGGAAAGAGCTGCGCCTCGATGTTCTGGATCAGGATCGTCGCGAGCTGCGTGACGGCTTTCGCGGCCCAGTAATAGCGGCGCATCAGCTGCTCGCTCGCGCGCTTGGTCTGCGTCGGCTGGTAGCCGAAGCTCTCGGCCGCCTGCGTCTGCAAGTCGAACACGAGCATGTCCTGGCGGCGGCCGGCGATCACGTGCAGCCGCGCGCGTAGCGTCTTCAGGAAGCCTTCGTTGCGGCGCAGTTCGCGCGCTTCGCGATCGGTGATGAGGCCGCGCGTGTCGAGTTCGCGCCAGCTGCTGCCGAAGCCTGCCGCGCGCGCGATCCACAGGATCGTCTGCAGGTCGCGCAGCCCGCCGGGGCTTTCCTTCACGTTCGGCTCGAGGCTGTACGGCGTGTCCTGGAACTTCGCGTGGCGCTGGCGCATCTCGAGCACCTTCGCGGTGAAGAACGCGCGGGCGTCGAGCGCCTCGTGGTAGCGCACCGTGAAGCGCTCGAACAGCGCGGTGCTGCCGACGATGCGGCGCGCTTCCAGCAGGGACGTTTGCACCGTGACGTCCTGCGACGCCTCCTCGATGCACTGCGCGACCGTGCGCACGCTGCTGCCGATCTCGAGGCCGAGATCCCACGCCATCCCGATGAAGCGTTCGATGCGCGCGTCGAGCGCGGGGTCGTGCGCATCGGGCAGCAGCACGAGGATGTCGACGTCGGAATAGGGCGCGAGCTCGCCGCGCCCGTAGCCGCCGACGGCGACGAGTGCCAGCGTCGCGGGCAGCCCGCAATCGTCCCACACGCGCTTGAGCGCATCGTCGGTGAGTTTCGACAGCGCGTGCATCAGGGACGCGACGTTCGTCGCGCGGCGAAAGCGCTCGAGCATCTCCGTCTTGGCGGCCTTGAATTCGGCGCGCCGCGACAGCGCGTCGGGCGAAGGGGCGGCGTGAGCGCTCATGGGCGGCCGGTCAGGTGCAGGTGGTGCGGATAGGGCGGGCTGGCGCGACGGCGCTCAGACCGCGGCGGCCGGTTGCGCGAACACGGGGCGTGCCGGCGTGCCGGCCGACACGGTCAGCACCTCGTAGCCGGTTTCGGTGACGAGCACCGTGTGCTCCCACTGCGCCGACAGGCTGCGGTCGCGCGTCTTGACCGTCCACTGGTCGGGCATCGTGCGGATGTCGCGCTTGCCGGCGTTGATCATCGGCTCGATCGTGAAGATCATCCCGGCCTTCAGTTCGATGCCGGTGCCCGGGCGGCCGTAGTGGACGACCTGCGGATCCTCGTGGAACACCGTGCCGATGCCGTGGCCGCAGTATTCGCGCACGACGCTGTAGCCTTGCGCTTCCGCGTGCTTCTGGATCGCGTAGCCGATGTCGCCGAGGTGCGCGCCGGGCTTGACCTGGTCGATGCCGAGCCACATGCATTCGTAGGTGGTCTGCACGAGGCGCTTCGCGAGGATCGAACCCTCGCCGACGATGAACATCCGGCTGGTGTCGCCGAAGTAGCCGTTCTTGATCACGGTGATGTCGATGTTCAGCGCGTCGCCGTTCTTGATCACCTTCTCGCCGGGAATGCCGTGGCAGATCACGTCGTTGACCGAAATGCAGGTGGCCTTCGGGTACGGCGGATAGCCGGGCGGCTGGTAGTTCAGCGGTGCCGGGATCGTGCCCTGTTCGTTGAGCATGAACTCGTGGCAGAGGCGGTCGAGTTCGGCGGTCGTGATGCCAGCGACGACGTGCGGCGTGATGAAGTCGAGCACTTCGCTCGCGAGACGGCAGGCGACGCGCATCTCGGCGATATCGTGTTCGTTTTTGAGCGTAATAGCCATCGAGGTATGCCTGGAATGCGGTGAATTGACGGATTATCGCACCTTCTGGCAGGCGTCGCAGCCCCTGCCGGCGGTGCGGGTGCGGGTTTTCGCGGATTGTCCGGCCGGCTGCCGCGCGGCAAGCGAAAGTGGTGAGCGACTTGAGAGCGGACAAATCGGCGTGCTATACTCTTTGGCTAAGTCGACATCCAAATGCCGTAGTGCCCCATTCCGGGGCGGCATCGCGGTGAAAGGCTTACGGCACGGGCGTTTTGCACGTGCCGAATCGCAAGCCGGCGCAACCAGGGTGCCGGCCGCGCGGAAATCGTGCCTTTCGGGGCAGGTTCGTGCGGCGGTACGGCGGCCGGCTTAAGACCCAACCCTCGTGGAGAATTTACATGGCAGTTACGATGCGCCAAATGCTGGAAGCGGGTGTCCACTTCGGTCACCAGACGCGCTTCTGGAACCCGAAGATGGCTCCGTTCATTTTCGGTCACCGCAACAAGATTCACATCATCAACCTCGAAAAGACGCTGCCGATGTTCACGGACGCACAGAAGTACGTGCGCCAGCTGGCAGCGAACCGCGGCACGATCCTGTTCGTCGGCACGAAGCGTCAATCGCGTGACACGATCGCCCAGGAAGCGCAGCGCGCGGGCATGCCGTACGTCAACGCACGCTGGCTCGGCGGCATGATGACCAACTTCAAGACGCTGAAGGTATCGATCAAGCGCCTGAAGGACATGGAAGCGGCAGTCGAGGCAGGCGAGCTCGAGAAGATGAGCAAGAAGGAAGCGCTGCTGTTCGAACGCGAAATCGCGAAGCTGCAGAAGTCGATCGGCGGCGTGAAGGACATGGGCGGCATTCCGGACGCAATCTTCGTCGTCGACGTCGGCTATCACAAGATTGCCGTCACGGAAGCGAACAAGCTGGGCGTGCCGGTCATCGCCGTGGTCGATACGAACCACTCGCCGGAAGGTGTGGATTACGTGATCCCGGGTAACGACGACTCGAGCAAGGCAGTCGCGCTGTACGCTGAAGGCGTGGCCGACGCGATCCTCGAAGGCCGTGCGAACGCGGTCAACGAAGTGGTCCAGGCCGCACGCGGCGACGACGAGTACGTCGAGGAAAACGCGTAACTGGCCCCGAGCCGGCGCAAAAAGGGGGCTCTCAACAGGCCCCCTTTTTTTAAGCTTGTGCGCCGGACCTGATCGCGCCGAATCGGCGCGGGTCCGGAAACGATTTTCGGCCGTTCGCGTCCAAGCGGGCGGCGTTGTGAATACAGACTCAAGGAGCGAATGATGGCGGCAATTACCGCAAGCATGGTGGCAGAACTGCGCGCGAAGACCGACGCACCGATGATGGAGTGCAAGAAGGCGCTGACGGAAGCCGACGGCGATCTGGCCAAGGCTGAAGAGCTGCTGCGCGTCAAGCTCGGCAACAAGGCGAGCAAGGCGGCATCGCGCGTGACGGCAGAAGGCGTCGTCGCATCGTTCGTCGGCGGCAACGCAGGCGCGCTGGTCGAGCTGAACTGCGAAACCGACTTCGTCGCGAAGAACGACGACTTCCTCGCATTCTCGAAGACGGTTGCAGAACTCGTCGCGACGCAGAACCCGGCCGACGTGGCAGCGCTGTCGGCACTGCCGCTCGAAGGCTCGACGGTCGACGCAGTGCGTCTGGCCCTGATCGGCAAGATCGGCGAGAACGTCTCGATCCGCCGTTTCGTCCGTTTCGAAACCGCGAACAAGATCGCAACGTACCTGCACGGCGCGCGTATCGGCGTGATCGTCGAGTACACGGGCGCGGAAGAGCAGGTCGGCAAGGACGTCGCGATGCACATCGCGGCAATGAAGCCGGTCGCGCTGTCGTCGGCTGACGTGCCGGCGGAACTGATCGAGACGGAACGCCGCGTGGCCGAGCAGAAGGCTGCGGAATCGGGCAAGCCGGCCGAGATCGTCGCGAAGATGGTCGACGGTAGCGTCCAGAAGTACCTGAAGGAAGTGTCGCTGCTGAACCAGACGTTCGTGAAGAACGACAAGCAGACGATCGAGCAGATGCTGAAGGCAGCGAATGCGGCAGTGCAGAAGTTCGCGCTGTTCGTCGTCGGTGAAGGCATCGAGAAGCGCCAGGACGACTTCGCCGCCGAAGTGGCCGCGCAAGTCGCAGCAGCAAAGCAGCAGTAAGCCGTAAGCAGTCAGGCAGTATCCGCGGCGGGCGTCCGCTCCGCCGCGGTCGGCGCCGCCGCCGGCCGGCCGGGAAACCCGGTTCGACCGTCGGCGCTTGCCCGAATCAGTATTTCGCCCCTACAGTTCGTGGTTGTCATCCTCTCGTCGCTCGGAAGCCCCTATGTCCAATGCCTATAAACGCGTCCTCCTCAAACTCTCCGGCGAAGCGCTGATGGGCGACGATGCCTTCGGCATCAATCGCGCGACGATCGAACGGATGGTGGCCGATATCGCCGAAGTCGTGCGTCTCGGTACGCAGCTCGCGGTCGTGATCGGTGGCGGTAATATTTTCCGCGGTGTCGCGGGTGGCGCGGCCGGCATGGATCGCGCGACGGCGGACTACATGGGGATGCTCGCGACGATGATGAACGCGCTGGCGCTGCAGGACGCGATGCGCCACGCCGGCATCGAGGCGCGCGTGCAGTCCGCGCTGCGCATGGACCAGGTCGTCGAGCCGTACATCCGGCCCCGCGCGATTCGCCAGCTCGAGGAAGGCCGCGTCGTGATCTTCGCGGCCGGTACGGGCAACCCGTTCTTCACGACGGACACGGCCGCCGCGCTGCGCGGTTCGGAAGTGGGCGCCGAGGTCGTGCTGAAGGCGACCAAGGTCGATGGCGTATATTCTGCCGATCCGAAGAAGGATCCGTCGGCCACGCGCTACACGACGATCACGTTCGACGAGGCGATCAGCCGCAACCTGCAGGTGATGGACGCGACGGCCTTCGCGCTGTGCCGCGACCAGAAGCTGCCGATTCGCGTGTTTTCGATCAACAAGCCGGGCGCGCTCAAGCGCATCGTGCTGGGCGAGGACGAAGGTACGCTCGTCCACGTGTAAACTCCCGCGGATGCGGGCCATCGGCTGCGGCGCGACGGACGCGCCGGGCAGGGCCCGCGTTCTTTGAAGGTTAGAAGGTTCGGAGGTTGAAATGAGTGTCGCTGATACCAAGAAGGGCGTCGAGCAAAAGATGCAGCGCTCGATCGAAGCGTTCAAGAACGATCTGGCAAAGATCCGTACGGGCCGTGCACACACCGGTCTGCTCGATCACGTGCAGGTCGACTACTACGGGTCGATGGTGCCGATCTCGCAGGTCGCTAACCTGACGCTCGTCGATGCGCGCACGATCGGCGTGCAGCCGTGGGAAAAGAACATGGTCGCGAAGGTCGAGAAGGCCATTCGCGAAGCCGACCTGGGCCTGAACCCGGCTACGGCCGGCGACCTGATCCGCGTGCCGATGCCCGCGCTGACGGAAGAGCGCCGCCGCGAACTGACCAAGGTCGTCAAGGGCGAAGGCGAAACGGCCAAGGTCGCGATCCGCAACCTGCGCCGCGACGCGAACGAAGCACTCAAGAAGCTCGTGAAGGACAAGGAAATCTCGGAAGACGACGAGCGCCGTGCGAGCGACGACGTGCAGAAGCTGACCGACAAGCACGTTGCCGAAATCGACAAGCTCGTGCAGACCAAGGAAGCCGAGATCATGACGGTCTGACGACCGTCCTCGCGCGCCGCCTTCTTCCCGCAACTGTCTCAACGGCCATGACCTATACCAGCTCTACCGTTCGCGTGCCTGACGTCGGTGTCGTGCCGCGTCACATCGCGATCATCATGGACGGCAACGGCCGTTGGGCGACCGAACGCCGCTTGCCGCGCGTCGCGGGGCATACCCGCGGCGTCGATGCCGTGCGGGCGGTGGTCGAAGGCTGCGCGCGCGCCGGCGTCGAATACCTGACGCTGTTCGCGTTCAGTTCGGAAAACTGGCGCCGGCCGAACGACGAAGTGTCGTTCCTGATGCGGCTCTTCATCACCGCGCTCGAGCGCGAGGTCGGCAAGCTCCATGCGAACGGGATCCGCCTGCGTGTCGTCGGCGATCTCGACCGTTTCGAGCCGCGCATCCGCGAACTGATTCGCCGCGCCGAAACCAAGACGGCGCGCAACACCCGTCTTACGCTCACCATCGCGGCCAACTACGGCGGCCGGTGGGACATCCTGCAGGCGACGAAGAAGCTCGTCGAGCAGGCCGTGCGCGAAGGGCGCGAGGTCGAAGTGACCGAGGACGCGTTCGCGCCGCACCTGGCGATGGCCTATGCGCCGGAGCCCGATCTCTTCATCCGTACCGGTGGCGAGCAGCGCGTCAGCAACTTCCTGCTGTGGCAGCTCGCGTACGCCGAATTCTATTTCACCGACAAATACTGGCCGGATTTCGACGGCGCGGCACTGGCCGACGCCATGGCGTCGTATACGGAGCGCGAACGTCGTTTCGGCCGCACGAGCGCACAGCTCGAACCGCAATCGCAGAACGCCGACTCCCTTTCATGCTGAAAACCCGTGTGATCACGGCGATCGTGATGCTGGCGGTACTGCTGCCGGTGACGCTGTTCGCGCCGCTCACCGCGTTCGGCGCGCTGATCGGCGTCGTGCTCGTGTTCGCCGCGTGGGAATGGGCGCGCCTGCTCAAGCTGGGCGGCGCCGGCCCGGTCGTCTATGCAGTCGTCGCGGCGCTTGCGCTCGCGGCAACGGTGCCGCTCGGCGTCGATGCGGCTTCGTCCCGTCCCCTTTTCATGGCAGCCGGCGTGTTCTGGCTGCTGGTCGGCCCGTTCGCGCTGCGGCGCAAGCCCGAACTCGCGGGCGGCGTCTGGCGGCCGTTCCTGCTGGCGGCCGGCCTCGTGGTCTTTGCGGCCTGCTGGCATGCGCTCGTCGCGGCGCGCGCGCTGGGCGTGCCGTTCGTGCTGTCGCTGCTTCTGGTCGTCTGGCTGGCCGATATCGGCGCATACTTCGCGGGCAAGGCCTTCGGAAAGCGTAAACTGGCCATCACGATCAGCCCCGGCAAGAGCTGGGAAGGCGCGATCGGCGGCTGGCTCGCCGTGATGGTCGTCGCCGGTGTCGCGATGGTCGTGCACGCGTTCGAGCCGACCCTGTTTTCCGCGTTCGCCGTGCGTTACGGAATGCCCGGCGCGTGGGCTGCACTGACGCTGCTGGTCGCGTACAGCGTGATCGGCGACCTGTTCGAGTCGCTGCTGAAGCGGCAGGCGGGCGTGAAGGATTCGAGCGGACTGCTGCCTGGCCATGGCGGCGTGCTCGACCGTGTCGACGCGCTGCTTCCGGTGCTGCCGCTCGCGATGCTGCTGCTTGGTTAAACCACTATTTCTGTTATGCAAAAACGTCTGACATTGCTCGGTTCCACGGGCTCGATCGGAGACAGCACGCTCGACGTGGTCGCGCGCCATCCCGAGCGCTTCTCGGTCTACGCGCTGACCGCACACCGCAACGGCGACAAGCTGGTCGAGCAATGCCTGCGCTTTGCGCCTGAAGTGGCGGTGGTCGGCGATGCCGCGACCGCCGCGCACGTCGAAGCGAAGCTGCGTGCGGCGGGCAGCAAGACGACCGTGCTGCACGGGCCGCAGGCGCTCGTCGACGTGTCGAAGAGCGACGGCTGCGACACGGTGGTCGCGGCGATCGTCGGTGCGGCCGGCCTCGCGCCGAGCCTCGCGGCCGCGCGCGCCGGCAAGCGCATCCTGCTCGCGAACAAGGAATCGCTGGTGATGTCGGGCGCTATCTTCATGGACGCCGTACGCGACCATGGCGCGATCCTGCTGCCGGTCGACAGCGAACACAACGCGATCTTCCAGTGCATGCCGCGCGACGAGAACGAGCACGGCGGGATCTCGAAGATCATCCTGACCGCGTCGGGCGGCCCGTTTCGCACGCGCGAGCCGGCCACGCTCGTCGACGTGACGCCGGACGAAGCCTGCAAGCATCCGAACTGGGTGATGGGCCGCAAGATCTCGGTCGACTCCGCGACGATGATGAACAAGGGCCTCGAGGTGATCGAGGCGCACTGGATCTTCGGGCTGCCGGGCGACCGGATCGACGTGCTGATCCATCCGCAGAGCGTGATCCATTCGCTCGTGTCGTACCGCGACGGCTCGGTGCTCGCCCAGCTCGGCAACCCCGACATGCGCACGCCGATCGCGCACGCACTCGCGTTCCCCGAGCGCGTCGATGCGGGCGTCGATCAGCTCGACCTCGCGCAGATCGCCCAGCTGTCGTTCGAGAAGCCCGATTACGCGCGCTTCCCGTGCCTCGCGCTCGCGCTGAAGGCACTCGAGGAAGGCGGTATCGCGAGCGCCGCATTGAACGCGGCGAACGAAGTGGCGGTCGAAGCGTTTCTCGCGCGCCGCATCGGCTTCATGGCGATTGCGGCGACGGTCGACGCCGTGCTCAACACGCTGCCGAACCGCGCGCCCGACGGGCTCGACGACGTCCTGGCGGCGGATGCAGAGGCACGCCGCCTCGCCGCCGAGATCATTGCCAAAGCGCCTGCGCCACGCGTGGAGCGCACTGTCTGAATGGGGTGCTCATGAACGTGCTGGTCGAACTGATCGCGTTTGCGGTGGCGATCGGGGTGCTGGTCGTCGTGCATGAGTACGGACATTATCGCGTCGCGCGCTGGTGCGGCGTGAAGGTGCTGCGTTTCTCGATCGGCTTCGGCCAGCCCGTCGCGCGCTGGGTCAGCCGCCGGACGGGCACCGAGTGGACGCTGTCCGCGTTGCCGCTCGGCGGCTACGTGAAGATGCTCGACGAACGCGATCCTGGCTCCGGCATCCCGCCCGAGGAGCTCGGCCAGGCATTCAACCGGCAATCGGTCTACAAGCGCATCGCGATCGTCGCGGCCGGGCCGATTGCCAACTTCCTGTTGGCAATTCTCCTGTTTTCCGTCGTATTTGCCACCGGTGTGACCGAACCGGCCGCGATCGTCGCGCCGCCGGCCGCCGGTACGGCGGCGGCGCGCGCGGGCTTCGACGGTGGTGAGGCGATCGTGTCGATCCGCAACGTGCGCACGGGCGACGCGCAAGACGGCGAGTCCGAGCCGGTAAGGTCGTGGTCGGACCTGCGCTGGAAGCTGCTCGCGGCCGCGTTCGATCACCGCGAGATCGTGCTCGGCGCGCGCGACGGCAACACGACGTTTGATTTCCGCGTCGACCTGCGCAACGTTCCCGAAAGTCAGCTCGACGACGATTTCATGGCCCATCTGGGCTTCGAGACCGGCGGCGGCACGCTGTCGGTCGCGTCGGTGCAGCCCGGCAGCGCGGCGGAGCAGGCGGGCCTGAAGTCCGGCGACAAGCTGGTCGCGCTCGACGGCAAGCCGATCGGCGGCGCGACGCGCTTCATCGATTTCGTGAAACACCATGCTGGCAAGCCGCTCGAGCTGCAGATCGAGCGCGAAGGCGCTGCGCAGACGGTGTCGATCGTGCCGCAGATGCAGCGCGACGACGAATCGGGGCAGCAGGTCGGCCGTATCGGTGCGGCGCTGTCGATGCATGCGCCGTCCGTCGACGTGCGTTACGGGCCGATCGAGAGCCTGCGGCTCGGCGCGCACCGCACGTGGGACATTTCCGTGTATTCGCTGCGGATGTTCGGGCGCATGATCACGGGCAACGCGTCGCTGAAGAATCTGTCCGGCCCCGTGACGATTGCCGACTACGCGGGCAAGAGTGCGCGGCTCGGTCCGTCGGCGTTCCTGTCGTTCCTCGCCCTTGTCAGCATTAGCCTTGGCGTCCTGAACTTGTTGCCGATTCCCGTTTTGGACGGGGGGCATCTGTTATATTATGCGGTTGAAGCCGCGACCGGGAAAGCCGTCTCGGAGCGCTGGCAGCTGATTCTGCAAAGAGCCGGGTTGATCTGCATCGTCGCGTTGTCGGCGATCGCGCTGTTCAACGATCTGGCTCGGTTAATCCATTTCTGAAGCGTCAGGCGGCGGCCGCTGGGCAGCCGCCTGATTTGATGCAGCTAAATATTGGGGATGCATGTTGTTCAAACCTCATCGTTTTGTACCTAAGACAGTTGCAGCGGCCGCGCTCGCCGCGCACGGCCTCGCGGCGCATGCAGCGGCACCGTTCGTGGTGCAAGACATCAAGATCGAGGGGCTGCAGCGCGTCGAAGCGGGTTCGGTGTTCGCCTACCTGCCGATCAAGCAGGGCGATACCTTCACGGACGACAAGGCATCCGAAGCAATCCGCGCGCTGTACGCGACGGGCTTTTTCAACGACGTACGCATCGCCACGCAGGGCAACGTCGTGATCGTGCAGGTGCAGGAGCGTCCGGCCATCGCGTCGATCGACTTCACCGGTACGAAGGAATTCGACAAGGACAACCTGACGAAGGCGCTGCGCGCGGTCGGCCTTGCCGACGGCCGTTATTACGACAAGGCGCTCGTCGACAAGGCGGAGCAGGAGCTCAAGCGCCAGTACCTCACGCGCGGCTTCTACGCGGCCGAGGTCAAGACGACGGTCACGCCGGTCGACGCGAACCGTGTGTCGATCCTGTTCGCGGTGGCCGAAGGCCCGAGCGCGAAGATCCGCCAGATCAACTTCATCGGCAACAAGGCATTCAGCACCAGCACGCTGCGCGATGAGATGCAGCTGTCCACGCCGAACTGGTTCTCCTGGTACACGAAGAACGACCTGTACTCGAAGGAAAAGCTGACGGGCGACCTCGAAGCGGTGCGCTCGTACTACCTGAACCGCGGCTATCTCGAGTTCAACATCGATTCGACCCAGGTGTCGATCTCGCCCGACAAGAAGGACATGTACCTGACGGTCACGCTGCACGAAGGCGAGCCGTACACGGTGTCGGGCATCAAGCTGTCGGGCAACCTGCTCGATCGCGAGGCCGAACTCAGCAAGCTGATCAAGATCAAGCCGGGCGACCGCTTCTCGGCCGAAAAGCTGCAGCAGACCACCAAGTCGATCGTCGACAAGCTCGGTGAATACGGCTATGCATTCGCGACCGTCAACGCGCAGCCGGACATCGACCAGGCGAACCACAAGGTGAACCTGAACCTCGTCGTCGATCCGAGCCGCCGCGTGTACGTGCGCCGGATCAACGTCGTCGGCAACACGCGCACGCGCGACGAAGTCGTGCGCCGCGAAATGCGCCAGCTCGAAAGCTCGTGGTTCGATTCGAACCGCCTCGCGCTGTCGAAGGATCGCGTGAACCGTCTCGGCTACTTCACCAACGTCGACGTGACGACGGTGCCGGTCGACGGCACGAACGACCAGGTCGACGTGAACGTGAAGGTCGATGAAAAGCCGACCGGCGCGATCACGCTGGGCGCCGGCTTCTCGTCGACGGACAAGGTCGTGCTGTCGGCGGGCGTGTCGCAGGACAACGTGTTCGGCTCGGGTACCAGCCTGTCGGTGAACGTCAACACCGCGAAGAGCTACCGTACGCTGACCGTCACGCAGGTCGACCCGTATTTCACGGTCGACGGCATCAAGCGGATCACGGACGTCTACTACCGCACGTACCAGCCGCTCTACTACTCGACGAGCTCGAGCTTCCGGATCATCAGCGCGGGCGGCAACCTGAAGTTCGGCATTCCGTTCTCGGAAGTCGACACCGTCTACTTCGGCGCCGGCTTCGAGCAGAACCGTCTCGACGTCGATTCCAACACGCCGCAGAGCTACCAGGATTACGTGAACGAGTTCGGCCGCGTGTCGAACACGGTGCCGCTGACGGTCGCGTGGTCGCGCGACGCGCGTGACAGCGCGCTGATTCCGAGCCGCGGCTACTTCACGCAGGCGAACATGGAGTACGGCGTACCGGTCGGCAAGATCCAGTACTACAAGGCCGACCTGCAGGCCCAGTACTACTATTCGTTCTCGCGCGGCTTCATCCTGGGCCTGAACCTGCAAGGCGGCTACGGTAACGGTATCGGCAACCCGTACCCGATCTTCAAGAACTACTACGCGGGCGGTATCGGCTCCGTGCGTGGCTACGAGCCGAGCTCGCTGGGCCCGCGCGACACGAAGACGAACGACCCGATCGGCGGTTCGAAGATGCTCGTCGGCAACATCGAGCTGACGTTCCCGCTGCCGGGCACGGGCTACGACCGCACGCTGCGCGTGTTCACGTTCCTCGACGGCGGTAACGTGTGGGGCAACGCGCCGGGCGGCACGAGTACGGGCGCCAACGGCCTGCGTTACGGCTACGGCGTGGGTCTCGCGTGGATTTCGCCGATCGGCCCGCTGAAGCTGAGCCTCGGCTTCCCGCTGCAGAAGCACGAAGGCGACCAGTACCAGAAATTCCAGTTCCAGATCGGGACGGCGTTCTGACCGAACGCATGACAACAGCAACGAGAGGGTAATTTTGCTAACCGGTAAGTTTTCGAAACGAGTGATGTGCGCGCTGACCGTTGCGCTGGCCTTGGGCGCTGCGACGGTACACGCACAGGACGTCGCCCGCATCGCGGCGGTCAATTCGGATCGGATCCTGCGCGAGTCGGCGCCCGCGAAGGCGGCGCAGACGAAGCTCGAAGCCGAGTTCGCGAAGCGTGACAAGGATCTGCAGGATCTGGCGGCACGCCTGAAGTCGATGTCCGATTCGCTGGACAAGAACGGCGCGTCGCTGTCGGCGGCCGACCGCGCGCAGAAGCAGCGCGATCTCGCCCAGCTCGATACCGACTTCCAGCGCAAGCAGCGCGAGTTCCGCGAAGACCTGAACCAGCGCCGCAACGAGGAACTGGCGGCCGTGCTCGAGAAGGCGAACAAGGTCATCAAGCAGATCGCCGAGCAGCAGAATTACGACCTGATCGTGCAGGAAGCCGTGTACGTCAGCCCGCGCATCGACATCACCGACAAGGTGCTCAAGGCGCTCGCGTCCGGCTCGACGAACTGAACGGAGCAGACGACGAATGGCATTGACGCTTGAGGAACTCGTAAAGCGGTTCGGCGGCGAGATCGCCGGCGACGCACAGTGCAAGGTGAGCGGGCTCGCACCGCTCGACCAGGCAGGCCCGCAGCAACTCGCGTTCCTCGCGAATCCGAAGTACCTGTCGCAGGTCGAGTCGACCCGCGCCGGCGCGGTGCTGATCGCGCCGAAGGATCTGGAAAAGCTGGGCGCGGCCGCGACGGGTCGCAATTTCATTGTCACGCCGAATCCGTACGCGTACTTCGCGCGCGTCGCGCAGATGTTCATCGATCTGGCCACGCCGCAGCGTGCCGCCGGCGTGCATCCGAGCGCGACGATCGATCCGGCCGCGCAGGTCGCCGCGAGCGCGGTGATCGGCCCGCACGTGACGGTCGAGGCGGGCGCGGTGATCGAGGACGGCGTGCAGCTCGACGCGAACGTCTTCATCGGCCGCGGCACGACGATCGGCGCGGGCTCGCACATCTATCCGAACGCGTCGGTGTACCACGGCTGCAAGGTCGGCCCGCGCGCGATCATCCATGCGGGCGCCGTGATCGGCTCCGACGGTTTCGGCTTCGCGCCGGATTTCGTCGGCGACGGCGACGCGCGCACCGGCAGCTGGGTCAAGATCCCGCAGGTCGGCGGCGTATCGATCGGCCCGGACGTCGAGATCGGCGCGAACACGACGATCGACCGCGGCGCGATGGCGGATACCGTCATCGAAGAATGCGTGAAGATCGACAATCAGGTGCAGATCGCCCACAACTGCCGGATCGGCGCCTACACGGTGATCGCCGGCAAGGCGGGCATCGCGGGCAGCACGACGATCGGCCGCCACTGCATGATCGGCGGCGCGGCCGGGATCGCCGGCCACGTGACGCTCGGCGACTATGTCATCATCACCGCGAATTCGGGCGTATCGAAGTCGCTGCCGAAGGCCGGCATCTATACCAGCGCGTTCCCGGCCGTCGACCACGGCGAATGGAACAAGAGCGCCGCGCTCGTGCGCAACCTCGACAAGCTGCGCGAGCGCATCAAGGCGCTCGAGGCCGCGCTCGCCGCCCAGGGCGGCACGGGCGCCTGAGCGCATCATGCGAGACCTCGAACCGGGCACGGCCAGCGCAACCGGCCCGGTTTGCCAGACTGGGCCGCACGGCGGCCCGCTTCAGCCTTTGCATCACCACCGCGCAGCCTCTGCGTGAGACGAACCATCATGAGCACTGAAAAAATCAATCTCGACATCCACAAGATCCTCACGCTGCTGCCGCATCGCTACCCGATTCTGCTCGTCGATCGCGTGCTCGAACTCGAACCGCACAAGGGAATCAAAGCGCTGAAGAACGTGTCGATCAACGAGCCGTTCTTCCAGGGGCATTTCCCGAAGCGGCCGGTGATGCCGGGCGTGCTGATCCTCGAGGCGCTCGCGCAGGCCGCGGCGCTGCTGACCTTCTCGGAAGAGCAGCCGAAGGATCCGGAGAACACGCTGTACTACTTCGTCGGGATCGACGGCGCGCGCTTCAAGCGTCCGGTCGAACCGGGCGACCAACTGATTCTGAACGTGACGTTCGAACGCTACATCCGCGGCATCTGGAAGTTCAAGGCGGTGGCGGAAGTGGACGGCAAGGTGGCGGCGGAAGCCGAACTGATGTGCACGGTCAAGACGACCGACGTGGCGCCCTGAGCGACGCGGCACGCACAGGCAACGCAACGCGACACATCACATCGAGAGGCAACGGCGCATGACCAGGATTCATCCCACCGCGATTGTCGAACCGGGCGCGCAGATCGACGAATCGGTAGAGATCGGCCCGTACGCGATCGTCGGCCCGCACGTCACGATCGGCGCGCGCACGACGATCGGCTCGCACAGCGTGATCGAAGGCCATACGACGCTCGGCGAAGACAACCGCATCGGCCATTACGCGTCGGTCGGCGGCCGTCCGCAGGACATGAAGTACAAGGACGAGCCGACGAAGCTCGTGATCGGCAGCCGCAACACGATCCGCGAATTCACGACGATCCACACGGGCACCGTGCAGGACGGCGGCGTGACGACGCTCGGCGACGACAACTGGATCATGGCCTATGTGCACATCGGTCACGATTGCACCGTCGGCAGCCACGTGATCCTGTCGAGCAACGCGCAGATGGCCGGCCACGTCGAGATCGGCGACTGGGCGATCGTCGGCGGGATGTCGGGCGTCCACCAGTTCGTGCGCATCGGCGCGCACTCGATGCTCGGGGGCGCTTCGGCGCTCGTGCAGGACATTCCGCCGTTCGTGATCGCGGCGGGCAACAAGGCAGAGCCGCACGGCATCAACGTCGAAGGGCTGCGTCGGCGCGGCTTCTCGCCCGATGCGATCTCGGCGCTGCGCAGCGCTTACCGCCTGCTGTACAAGAACGGCCTGTCGTTCGAGGAAGCGAAGGTGCAGCTGCGCGAGCTCGCGGAAGCGGGCGGCGACGGCGACGCGGCGGTCAAGGCGTTCGTCGAGTTCATCGACGCGTCGCAACGCGGCATCATCCGCTAAGCGATGCCGCTTCCGACCACTCAGCTCCGGCTCGCGATGGCGGCCGGCGAACCGTCGGGCGACCTGCTCGGGGCGTCGCTGCTCGGCGGGCTGCGCGAGCGGCTGCCCGAATCGGCCCAGTATTACGGGATCGGCGGGCAGCGGATGATCGCGCAGGGCTTCGACTCGCACTGGCAGATGGACAAGCTGACCGTGCGCGGCTACGTCGAGGCGCTCGGCCAGATTCCCGAGATCCTGCGGATTCGCGGTGAGCTGAAGCGCCAGTTGCTCGCCGAGCGACCGGACGCGTTCATCGGCATCGACGCACCCGACTTCAACTTCAGCGTGGAACAGGCCGCGCGCGATGCCGGTATCCCGTCGATCCACTTCGTGTGCCCATCGATCTGGGCATGGCGCGGCGGCCGGATCAAGAAGATCGCGAAGTCCGTCGACCACATGCTGTGCCTGTTCCCGTTCGAACCGGCGATTCTCGACAAGGCAGGTGTTGCTTCGACCTACGTCGGCCATCCGCTGGCCGACGAGATTCCGCTCGAGCCTGACATGCACGGCGCGCGCATCGCGCTCGGATTGCCGGCCGACGGCCCGGTGATCGCGGTGCTGCCGGGCAGCCGGCGTTCGGAAATCGCGCTGATCGGCCCGACGTTCTTTGCGGCGATGGCGCTGATGCAGCAGCGCGAACCTGGCGTGCGGTTCGTGATGCCGGCGGCGACGCCCGCGTTGCGCGCGCTGCTGCAGCCGCTCGTCGACGCGCATCCGCAGCTTGCGCTGACGCTCACCGACGGCCGCTCGCAGGTCGCGATGACGGCGGCCGACGCGATCCTCGTGAAGAGCGGCACGGTCACGCTGGAAGCCGCGCTGCTGAAGAAGCCGATGGTGATCTCCTACAAGGTGCCCTGGCTGACCGGGCAGATCATGCGCCGGCAGGGGTACCTGCCGTACGTCGGCTTGCCGAACATCCTGGCGGGGCGTTTCGTCGTGCCCGAGCTGCTGCAGCACTTCGCGACGCCCGAGGCGCTCGCCGATGCGACGCTCACGCAGCTGCGCGACGACGCGAACCGCCGCACACTGACCGAAGTATTCACCGAAATGCATCTTTCGCTGCGGCAGAACACGGCCGCGAAGGCGGCCGAAGCGGTCGTGCGCGTGCTCGAACAACGCAAGGGGCGCGCATGACCGCAGTACGTGCACCACGCCGCCGCGCGTCGAGCGACGTGCAGGACGGTTTCGATTTCAGCCGGCCCGACGAGATCGTCTGCGGCGTCGACGAAGCCGGCCGTGGTCCGCTCGCGGGGCCGGTGGTGGCCGCCGCCGTGATCCTCGATCCGGCGCAGCCGATCGACGGGCTCGACGATTCGAAGGCGCTGTCCGCGAAGAAGCGCGACGCGCTGTACGACCTGATCGTCGCACGTTCGCGTGCGTATTGCGTCGCGTCGGCAAGCGTCGACGAAATCGACACGCTGAATATCCTGCACGCGACGATGCTCGCGATGAAGCGGGCGGTCGAGGGCCTGTCGGTGCTGCCGACGCTCGCGCAGATCGATGGCAACCGCTGTCCGACGCTGACGGTGCGTGCCGAGGCGATCGTGAGCGGCGATGCGCTCGTGCCGAGCATCTCGGCCGCGTCGATTCTCGCGAAGGTCACGCGCGATCGCATGCTCGTCGACCTGCACGAACGTTTTCCGGTGTACGGCTTCAACGTACATGCGGGCTACGGCACCGCGAAACACCTTGCCGCGCTACGCGAGCACGGGCCATGCGAAGCGCACCGGCGCTCGTTCGCGCCGGTTCGCGCGGCACTCGACCTGATTCGATGAAAAGCATCACTTCCCGCGACAACCCGCTGTACAAGCGCCTGAAGGCGCTCGCGGGTTCGACGCCCCATCAGCGCCGCAGCGGCCAGGCGCTGCTCGAAGGATTCCATCTCGCGAGCGCGTACCTCGATACGGGCGCGACGCCCGAGCTGTGCGTGGCGACCGAAGGCGCACTCGGCCACGCGGAGGCGCAGGCGATCGTCGCGCGCATCGATGCGCAACGGATCGTCACACTGCCCGACGCGCTGTTCGGGCAGTTGTCGAACGTCGTCAACGGCGTCGGCTTCCTGCTGCTCGTCGACCGTCCGGCGCAACCGCTGCCCACTCGCGTCACGCATACGTCGGTCGTGCTCGACGGCGTGCAGGACGCCGGCAACGTCGGCTCGATCCTGCGCAGCGCGGCGGCCGCAGGCGTGCGCCACGTGTTCTGTGCGCCGGGGACCGCGTACGCATGGTCGTCGAAGGTGCTGCGTTCGGGCATGGGCGCGCATTTCCTGCTGTCGATCCACGAGGATGTCGAAGCCGGTGAACTCGCCGAACGCCTCGATGTACCGGTTGCGCTGACCGACTCGCACGGCGCGCAGGCGATCTACGATTGCGATCTGTCGGGCCCCGTGGCGTGGGTGTTCGGCAACGAGGGCGCAGGCGTCTGCGCGTACTGGCGGGAGGTGGCCACGCATCGCGTGACGATTCCGCAGCCGGGCGGGATGGAGTCGCTGAACGTCGCAGCCGCGGCGGCGGTGTGCCTGTTCGAGCAGGTGCGCCAGCAGCGGTGAGCGTGACGCCACGCTCGCGCATTCCGCGCACCACGAAAAAAGGCCGCGTTCGACGCGGCCTTTTTGTTTCCGGCGGCGTCTGGGTGGCCGCCGGCGCTCGACCTTAGTACGACTGCCGGTCGAGGCGGACTTCCTGCAGGATCGTCGTCGCGATTTCCTCGATCGACTTGTGCGTCGACGACAGCCACTTGATCCCCTCGCGGCGCATCATCGCTTCCGCCTCGTTGATTTCGTAGCGGCAGTTCTCGGGCGCCGCGTACTTGCTGCCCGGGCGCCGCTCGTTCCGGATCTCCGACAGGCGCTGCGGGTCGATCGACAGCCCGAACAGCTTCTCGCGGTGCGAGGCGAGCGCCGACGGCAGCTTGCCGCGTTCGAAGTCTTCCGGAATCAGCGGATAGTTCGCTGCCTTCACGCCGTACTGCATCGCGAGATACAGGCTCGTCGGCGTCTTGCCGCTGCGCGACACGCCGACGAGGATCACGTCGGCCTCCGACAGGTTGCGGTTCGACTGGCCGTCGTCGTGCGCGAGCGAGAAGTTGATCGCCTCGATCCGGGTCTTGTATTCCTCGGTGTCCGCGTTCTGGTGGCCGCGGCCCATCGCGTGGCTCGACTTGAGCTCCAGTTCCTGTTCGAGCGGTTCGACGAAGCGCTGGAACATGTCGAGCACGAGTGCGTTCGAGCGTTTGACGATGTCGTTCGACTCGCTGTCGACGAGCGTCGTGAACACGATCGCGCGGCGGCCGTCGTGCACGGCGGCCTCGTTGATCTTCTCGACGGTCGCATAGGCCTTGTCGAGCGAGTCGACGAACGGCACGCGCACGAGACGGAATTTCTGGTCGAACTGGGAGAGGATCGAGTGCGCGAAGGTTTCGGCAGTGATCCCGGTGCCGTCGGAGACGATGAATACGGTAGGCAGCATGAATCTGGACGTCGAGCGTGAAGGGCGGTTGCGCGGGCGGCTGGAGGGTCGCCTCCAGACGCAGTGACAAGGTCGCGCCACATCCGGCAGCCGGCACGGTAGAATAGCGGCAACCTGTTGGATAAGCAATTGCGGGGGCAGGGCGCGAACGGCGCCCCAGGCTTTGCCGCTCGATTCCATAATTCCCGGCAAGTTTGGCGATTTGTCTGCAAATATCGCCCTTCTGCCGGGATTTTTGCAAATCGGGTCAGAAGATTTTCGCCGCTGCGAGTGTTTCTCCAACAGGTTGCGCAAGACGCGCCGCGCCTTTTTGCAAGCGCCCGCGTCCGAGCCCACTTGCGCAATCGAGCATTTTTTTCACACTTAGGGGCTTGTATGACTAACGCAGCAAACGTCGCAAAGGACCAGGCGTATGTAATTCCGTTCGAGCAGTTGCGGATGACCGATGTGGAAATCGTCGGCGGCAAGAATGCGTCGCTTGGCGAAATGATCAGCCAGCTTTCCGAAGCAGGCGTTCGCGTACCCACCGGTTTCGCCACGACCGCGCTCGCGTTCCGCGATTTCCTCAAGCACAACGACCTTACCGACCGCATCGCCAAGCGTCTCGAGTCGCTCGACATCGACGACGTGAAGGCGCTCGCCGAAGCTGGTGCGGAAATCCGCAAGTGGATCGTCGATGCGCCGATGCAGGCACGTCTCGAGCAGGAAATCCGCGAGCAGTTCGACATCCTGAAGAACAGTTCGCCGGGCGAGCTGTCGTTCGCCGTGCGCTCGTCCGCTACCGCGGAAGACCTGCCCGACGCATCGTTCGCCGGTCAGCAGGAGTCGTACCTGAACGTCGTCGGCATCGAAGACGTGCTCGACCGCATGAAGCACGTGTTCGCGTCGCTGTACAACGACCGCGCGATCTCGTACCGCGTGCACAAGGGCTTCACGCACGCGGAAGTCGCGCTGTCGGCCGGTGTGCAGCGCATGGTTCGCTCGGACGTCGGCGCGGCCGGCGTGATGTTCACGATCGACACCGAATCGGGCTTCAAGGACGCCGTGTTCATCACGTCGAGCTACGGCCTGGGCGAAACCGTCGTGCAGGGCGCGGTGAACCCGGACGAGTTCTACGTGTTCAAGACGACGCTCGCACAGGACAAGTACCCGATCATCCGCCGCTCGATCGGCTCGAAGCTGATCAAGATGGAATTCACGCAGCCGGGCGAGCCGGGCCGCGTGAAGACGGTCGACGTGCCGCACGAACAGCGCAACCGCTACTCGATCACCGACGAAGACGTGATCGAGCTGGCGAAGTACGCGGTCATCATCGAGAAGCACTATCAGCGTCCGATGGACATCGAGTGGGGCAAGGACGGCCGCGACGGCAAGATCTTCATCCTGCAGGCACGCCCGGAAACCGTGAAGAGCCAGGCAACCGGCAAGGCCGAGCAGCGCTTCAAGCTGAAAGGCCAGTCGCAGGTGCTCGCGACGGGTCGTGCGATCGGCCAGAAGATCGGCGCGGGCCCCGTGCGCGTGATCCAGGATCCGTCGGAAATGGAACGCGTGCAGCCGGGCGACGTGCTGGTGGCCGACATGACCGACCCGAACTGGGAGCCGGTGATGAAGCGTGCGGCCGCGATCGTCACGAACCGTGGCGGCCGGACCTGCCACGCGGCGATCATCGCGCGTGAACTCGGCGTGCCGGCAGTCGTCGGCTGCGGCGATGCGACGGACGTCCTGAAGGACGGCGCGCTCGTCACCGTGTCGTGCGCGGAAGGCGACGAAGGCAAGATCTACGACGGCCTGCTCGAGACGGAAGTCACGGAAGTGCAGCGCGGCGAACTGCCGGAAATCCCCGTCAAGATCATGATGAACGTCGGCAACCCGCAGCTCGCGTTCGACTTCTCGCAACTGCCGAACGGCGGCGTGGGTCTCGCGCGTCTCGAGTTCATCATCAACAACAACATCGGCGTTCACCCGAAGGCGATCCTCGAGTACCCGAACATCGACCAGGACCTGAAGAAGGCCGTCGAGAGCGTCGCGCGCGGTCACGCATCGCCGCGTCAGTTCTACGTCGACAAGCTGACGGAAGGTGTCGCGACGATCGCTGCGGCGTTCTATCCGAAGCCCGTGATCGTGCGTCTGTCCGACTTCAAGTCGAACGAGTACAAGAAGCTGATCGGCGGTTCGCGTTACGAGCCGGACGAGGAAAACCCGATGCTGGGTTTCCGCGGCGCATCGCGCTACATCGCTGAAGATTTCGCGCAGGCGTTCGAGATGGAATGCCGTGCACTGAAGCGCGTGCGCGACGAGATGGGCCTGACCAACGTCGAGATCATGGTGCCGTTCGTGCGTACCGTGAAGCAGGCGGAGCGTGTCGTCGGCCTGCTCGAGAAGTTCGGCCTGAAGCGCGGCGAAAACGGCCTGCGCCTCGTGATGATGTGCGAAGTCCCGACCAACGCGATCCTCGCCGAAGAGTTCCTGGAGCACTTCGACGGTTTCTCGATCGGCTCGAACGACCTCACGCAGCTCACGCTCGGCCTTGACCGCGATTCGGGCATGGAACTGCTGGCTGTCGACTTCGACGAACGTGACCCGGCCGTCAAGTTCCTGCTGAAGCGCGCGATCGATACCTGCCGCAAGATGGGCAAGTACGTCGGTATCTGCGGCCAGGGCCCGTCCGATCATCCGGACTTCGCGCAATGGCTGACCGACGAAGGCATCGTGTCGATCTCGCTGAACCCCGACACGATCATCGATACGTGGCAGGCGCTTGCCAACCGTAAGTAACGGTCGGCGATGCCGCTTCGGCGAAAGCGCGGTACCGCCGCGCTTTCGTTGAAGGCAAAATGCAAGGTTCGTGTTATAAACACCCCGGTACGCACCGGGGTGTTTTTATTTGTCGGTACGCAACGTGCCGATCCGGGCGTGCCGGTCGCCTCCGCTCGCGGCAGCGAATATAGTGAGTATCGGGGGCGTTTTTCTGGAGGCCAAAATGATGTCGGGGCATCTGTTCTGGTGGGTCGCGGTGGGCGTGCTGGTCGTGGCCGAACTGCTGACGGGCACGTTCTACCTGCTGATGATCGCACTCGGCTTTCTCGCGGGCGGCTTGCTGCAACTGGCTGGTTTCGCGCCGCACGTGCAGTTCGGCGCGGCGGCCGCGGTCGCGATCGTCGCGATGATCGCGCTGCGCCGCTCGGGGCTCGGCCGCAAGCAGAAGCGCGACACGTCGACGAATCCGGACGTCAATCTCGACATCGGCTCGACCGTTACGGTCGATGCGTGGCGCGACGGCCGTGCGCGCGTGCAGTATCGCGGCGCCGACTGGGACGTCGAGCTCGCGAACGGCGAGCGCGACGATGCGCATGTGTATCAGGTGAGTGCCGTGCGCGGCAATTGTCTCGTGGTCGTGGCGAAACCCGCGGGCTGATCGTCCGCCGATACAACAAGGAGGGAATATTTCATGGATTCGCTGATCATCTGGGTTGTCCTGCTCGTCATTGCGATCGTGATCGTGTCGAAGACGGTGAAGATCGTGCCGCAGCAGCATGCGTGGGTGCTCGAGCGCTTCGGGCGCTATCACGCGACGCTGTCGCCCGGCCTGAATATCGTGCTGCCGTTCGTCGATCGCATCGCGTACCGGCACGTGCTGAAGGAAATCCCGCTCGACGTGCCGAGCCAGGTCTGTATCACGCGCGACAACACGCAGCTGCAGGTCGACGGCGTGCTGTACTTCCAGGTGACCGATCCGATGAAGGCGTCTTACGGGTCGAGCAACTTCGTGCTCGCGATCACGCAGCTCGCGCAAACGACCTTGCGTTCGGTGGTCGGCAAGCTCGAACTCGACAAGACCTTCGAGGAGCGCGACTTCATCAACCACAACATCGTGTCGGCGCTCGACCAGGCGGCGGCGAACTGGGGCGTGAAGGTGCTGCGTTACGAGATCAAGGACCTGACGCCGCCGAAGGAAATCCTGCACGCGATGCAGGCGCAGATCACCGCTGAGCGTGAAAAGCGCGCGCTGATCGCCGCATCTGAAGGCCGCAAGCAGGAGCAGATCAACCTCGCGTCGGGCGCGCGCGAAGCGGCGATCCAGAAATCCGAAGGCGAGCGCCAGGCTGCGATCAACCAGGCGCAGGGCGAGGCCGCTGCGATTCTGGCGGTGGCCGAGGCGAACGCGCAGGCGATCCAGAAGATCGCGAACGCGATCCAGTCGCAGGGCGGGATGGATGCGGTGAACCTGAAGGTCGCCGAACAGTATGTCGGAGCGTTCTCGAATCTCGCGAAGCAGGGCAACACGCTGATCGTGCCGTCGAACCTGTCGGATCTCGGCACCGCGATCTCGTCGGCGCTGACGATCGTCAAGAACGCGGGGGCGGCCTCGGGCGGGAAGGCCTGAGTCGGACGTACGCGGTGTGCGAAGGGCGCGCTGCGTGCGATCGGTGTGCGGCGAATCGTCGCGCAGCCGGGGCGCAGATGATGCCCGCGGCACCTTTCTTCAGCCGACGCAGGCGGTATGGCGTGCCGAAGGCTGCCTCAGCCGCCGCGCAGCCGGCATCGGCGATTCACGTAGTCCAAAGCAACACGGCCCGCTTCGAGCGGGCCGTGTCGTTTGCGGGGTGCGTCGCGCGTCAGGTGCCGGCGCGCATGATGCGTGCCTTTTCGCGTTCCCAGTCGCGCTTCTTCTCGGTTTCGCGCTTGTCGTGCAGCTTCTTGCCCTTTGCGAGCGCGATGTCGCACTTCACGCGACCGCCCTTGTAGTGGAAGTTCAGCGGCACGAGCGTGTAGCCGCGCTGCTCGACCTTGCCGATCAGCTTCTTGATTTCCTCGCGGTGCAGCAGCAGCTTGCGCGTGCGAACCGGGTCGGGCTTGATGTGCGTCGAGGCTTCGGGCAGCGGGCTGATATGGGTACCGATCAGGAAGATCTCGGCGTTCTTCACCACGACGTAGCCTTCCTTGATCTGGCCGCGCCCGGCGCGCAGCGCCTTGACTTCCCAGCCCTCAAGCACGAGCCCCGCTTCGTAGCGTTCCTCGATGTGATAATCGAAGTGCGCTTTCCTGTTGTCGATGATGCTCATGAAAGGATCGGGCCAACTCGTTTAAAATCACGATTTTAGCAAAGCAGGGCGGGAATCGCCCGGCTTGCGTTCCCACCTTGAGCGATGCCGCGCGATTTATGGCAGATGTCCAGAAAACCGTATTGATCCGTCATTCGGCGGAACAGATGTTCGACCTCGTCACCGACGTGGCCGATTACCCCAATTTCCTGCCCTGGTGCGGCGGTGTCGAGGTTCGCCGTCAGGACGAGAGCGGGATGGAAGCGCGCATCGACATCAACTTCAAGGGCATCAAGCAGCACTTCGCGACGCGCAACACGCAGCAGCGCCCGACGCGGATCGACATGGAGTTCACGGACGGCCCGTTCAAGAAGTTCACGGGCTCGTGGCGCTTCACGGCGCTGCGTGCCGATGCGTGCAAGATCGAATTCGCGCTGCACTACGAGTTCTCGAACATCCTGCTCGAGAAGATCATCGGGCCGGTGTTCAGCCACATCGCGAACACGTTCGTCGATTCGTTCGTGAAGCGCGCCGACCAGCGCTACGGGAAGGGGTGACGCGATGCTGTCGATCGAAGTCTGCTACGCGCTGCCGGATCGCCAGACGCTGATTCCGCTGTCGCTCCCCGAAGGGGCGACCGTTCGTTCGGCGATCGATGCGAGCGGCGTGCTCGCGCTGCATCCGGAAATCGATCTCGCGAACGCGAAGACGGGCGTGTACGGGAAGCTTGCGCCGCTCGACACGCTGCTCGCCGACCACGACCGCGTCGAGATCTACCGCCCGTTGATCGTCGATCCGAAACTCGCGCGCCAGCGGCGCGTCGACAAGTCGCGCCGCGACGGCTCCATCGAGGGCCGCAAGTGGATGCACAAGGACGCGCGCTGACGCGGAGCGATCCGCGTCCTTCAACTCGATTCGTCTGAGCAAACGTCGCGGCGTTCAATGGGCTGCGGCATTCGCGTTTGCCGCCGCGCTTCCCGCCGTCCCGCCGCCGGCGGGCGTGTCGCCATGCCGGCGCACCGATCCATAGACGCCGGCGAGCAGCAGCACCAGCGCGGCGATCTCGAGCGCATGCGGCATCCGCTGGTCGTACACGAACGCGTAAAGCATCGCGAATACGGTTTCGAACACGATCAGCTGGCCCGACAGCGTGAGGGGCAGCCGCTTCGACGCCGCATTCCACAGCCCGTTGCCGAGCCACGACGCACCGATCGCGAGCACGAGGTTCAGCAGCCAGAACAACTGCCAGCGCGACGCGGGCACCGCTTCCTGGAACGTGCCGGCCGGCAGCGCGAGGATCGCGATCCAGACGAGCCCGCCGATCAGGCCCGTCACGACACCCCACAAGACCGACCACTCGTTGCCGCCGAAACGATGATGGCGCTGCAGATAACGTGCGTTCGCGACCGCATACCAGGTCCAGCTCGCGAGCGCGCCCGCCGCGCAGGCGATGCCGGCGAGTTTCTGGCCGAGCGTCGTCGCATGTGCGGCCTCGGACGTGAACAGGTCGACGTTGATGCAGACGATGCCCGCGATCACCAGCGCCAGCGGGGCGGCGAGCCGCCGCAACGGCACGGCGCCGTGGTCGCCGAGGCCTGCGAGCGTCACCGTGACGGGCAGCACGCCGACGATCAGGGAGCTGGGTGCGATGCCGATCAGGTGCACCGCGCCGGACAGCAGCATGTAGTACGCGACGTTGCCGATGACGGCGAGCCTGACCAGCGCGACGAGATCCTCGCGGGTCAGCCGCGCGAGCAGCGAGCGGGCGGCCGGCAGCGCGGCCGCGAGCGACACGAGACCGTACATCGCATAGCGGCCGGCGCTCAGCAGCAGCGGCGAGAAGTCGGTCAGCAGCCGCGGAACGAGAAACACCATGCCCCACAGGGCGCCTGCCAGGACACCATAGACCACACCGCGCTGCATCGACTGCTCCGAACACGTGACTGATGAGCGCGCATCTTAGCGACGCCGTCGCGGCGTCGTCTTGTTCATTCCTGCACTCGGGGCAGGCCGGTGGGTGGGCGCGCCGCGCGCAGCAGCGATCGCGGCAGGCGGCGGATCAGTCGTCAGCCGGATCGGGCGCCGCCGCACCGTCGCCCGGTGCCCGCACCCGCGCGGGCCGCCGCACGGCGCGCAGCGTGCCGCTGTTGCCGCCGCCGCAGTAGAAGCGGTCGTGGCCGTCGGATTCGAGCCCCGACACGCCGACGCCGGCCGGCATGTCGATCTGCTCGAGCACCCGGCCCGTGCGCGGATCGATGTGCCGCAAGTCGGCCTGATCGGCTTCCCAGGTGCCGTGCCACAGCTCTCCGTCGACCCACGTCACGCCGGTGACGAAGCGGTTCGACTCGATCGTGCGCAGCACGGCGCCCGACTGCGGATCCACCTGATGAATCTTGCGATCGCGGTACTGGCCGACCCACAGCGCGCCTTCGGCCCATGCCAGCCCCGAATCGCCGCCGCCGCCGGGAGCGGGAATCGTCGCGAGCACGCGGCCCGATTCGGGGTCGATCTTCTCGATGCGGTCCTCGACGATCTGGTACAGGTGGCGGCCGTCGAACGCCGTGCCCGCATGCGCGGCGACGTCGATCGAGCGGACGGTCGTGCCGCGCTCCGGGTCGAGCGCATTCAGCTTGTCGCCGGACGCGTACCACACGTACTTCCCGTCGAACGTGACGCCGTGTACGCCGTCGACGCCGGGAAACGGGCCGTATTCGCGAAGAATCTCTGCACTGGAGCGTTTCATGTTCGTCACCTCGTCGTTCGGTGAGGTCATCCTAATTTCCCGGCAGCGGGGCAGGGAGTAACAAGGTCGTCGCGAAACCGGGCAGCGGCGGCGTCATCCAGCGGCGCGCGCGGCCGCGGCCGAGCGCCTGGACCTTGTCCGCTTCGGCGAGCACGTCGAGCGCGCGCTGCACGGTGCGCTGGCTCGCGCCGAGGGCCAGCGCCAGCGCGGAGCTCGACCATGCTTCGCCATCGGCGAGGAGCGCGAGCACGGCTGCGTGGCGATCGTCGACCGGGCGCGCGAGGACGACGGTCTCGCGTACGCCGAGCGGTTCGAGCGCAAAGCCGCGCGGCGTCGCGACGATGTTTGCGAGCGGCCGCAGCACCGCGCGCAACCGGCCGATCTCGACGCGCAGGCGCGCGCGATGCGATTCGTCCGCGTGTTTCGCGCGGAACGCGGCCGCGACGAGCGCGTTTCGCGACACGTCGGCCGGCCATGCCTCGCCGAGCGCGCGGGCGAGCACGAACAGCACGGGCCGTCGCGCGAGCGACACGGTCGTGCGCGCGTCGCGTACCGTGTGGCGGCACGCATCGACGACGAGTGCGTTCGACGCGAACAGCGTCTCGACTTCGTCGAGCTGCA
>NZ_LDVA01000236.1:0-26854 GCF_050768715.1 Burkholderia sp. ZZQ-2
CACGGCGCAAGCATCTGGTGCGCGCGCTCGTCGCCGTGTTCGCGCTGGGCATCCTCGGCTGGGGCATCTGGTACGTGATCGTCGGACGCTGGTACGAATCCACCGACAACGCATACGCGCAAGGCAACGTCGTCGAGCTGACGCCGCAGGTGACGGGCACCGTCGTGTCGATCGACGCGGACGACGGCAACCTCGTCCGCGCCGGCACGCCGCTCGTACGCCTCGACCCGAGCGACGCGCAGATCGCGCTCGCGACCGCGCAGGCCGATCTCGCGGCGACGGTGCGCAAGGTGCGCGGCCTGTACAGCAACGAACGCGGGCTGGCGAACAGCATCGACGGCGCACGCGCCGAACTCGACTCGCGACGCACCGCGCTCGACAAGGCGAAGGCCGACTACAGCCGCCGCGAGGATCTCGGCCGCTCCGGCGCGATTTCACGCGAGGAACTCGCGCATGCACGCGACACGCTGACCTCCGCGCAAAGCGCGTACGCGGCCGCGCAAAGCGCGCTCGCCACGTTGAGCGAGCAGCACCAGACGAGCAAGGCGTTGATCGACGACACCGCGGTCGCGTCGCACCCCGACGTGCAGGCCGCGGCCGAACGGCTGCGCGCCGCGTACCTCGCGCATGCACGCACCGACGTCGTCACGCCCGTCACCGGTTATGTCGCGAAGCGCACGGTGCAGGTCGGGCAGCGCGTGTCGCCCGGCGTGCCGCTGCTGGCGGTGGTGCCGCTGCGCGAGCTGTGGGTCGATGCGAACTTCACCGAGAAGCAGCTCGAGCACATGCGCATCGGGCAGCCGGTCGAACTGACCGCCGACCTGTACGGCGACGCGGTGCGCTATACCGGCCGCGTGCAAAGCCTCGGCGTCGGCACCGGCAGCGCGTTTTCGCTGCTGCCGGCGCAGAACGCGACCGGCAACTGGATCAAGATCGTGCAGCGGCTGCCGGTGCGCATCGAGCTGACGGAGCCGGCCCAGCTCGACGCGCATCCGCTGCGCATCGGCCTGTCGATGCACGCACGCGTCGACCAGCACGACCGCAGCGGCGCGATGCTGTCGCATCGCGAGCAGCGCGCGCCGGTCTTCCGCACCGACGTGTACCGCGACGAACTGGCACGCGCCGACAGCCTGATCGCCGACGTCATCCATGCGAACCTGCCGTCGGCAGCGCGCGCGGAGACGGTGCGATGAGCGGCCCGATGGCGGCCGCCGACAGCGGTTTTCGACCGTCGAGCGTCGGGCTCACGACCTTCGGCCTCGCGCTCGCGGTCTTCATGCAGGTGCTGGACGGCACCGTCGCCAACGTGTCGCTGCCGACGATCGCCGGCAACTTCGGCGTGAGCACGACGCAGAGCGCGTGGGTCGTCACGACGTTCTCGGTCAGCAATGCGATCGCGCTGCCGCTGACCGGGTTTCTCGTCAAGCGCGTCGGGCAGGTGCGGCTGTTCGTGTGGGCGACGCTCGCGTTCACGTTCGCGTCGCTCCTGTGCGGCCTCGCGCAAAACCTGCCGCAGCTCGTTGCGTTCCGCGCGCTGCAGGGCCTGGTGGCCGGGCCGATGATCCCGACCACGCAGGCGCTGATGCTGTCGATCTACCCGCCGCAGCGGCGCGGTTTCGCGCTGTCGATGATCGCGATGGTCACGGTCGTCGCGCCGATCGCGGGGCCCGTGTTCGGCGGCTGGGTCACCGAGCATTACTCGTGGCGCTGGGCGTTCCTGATCAACCTGCCGATCGGCGTGTTCGCCGCGATGTGCGTGTTCGCGCAGATGCGCGCACGCGTCGAGACGACCGTTGCCGCGCGCGTCGACTATGTGGGCCTCGCCGCGCTGATCGTCGGCGTCGGCGCGCTGCAGATCGTGCTCGACAAGGGCAACGAAGCCGACTGGTTCAACTCGACGTTCATCGTCGTGATGTCGGTGGTCGCCGCGTTCGGCATCGCGCTGTTCCTGATCTGGGAGCTCAACGAGCCGAACCCGATCGTGAACCTGCGGCTCTTCGCGCATCGCAACTTCGCGGCCGGCACGCTGACGCTCGTGCTCGCGTATTCGGCATTCTTCGCGGTCAACGTGATCGTGCCGCAGTGGCTGCAGCGCACGCTCGGCTACACCGCGTTCTGGGCCGGGCTCGCCGTCGCGCCGATGGGCGTGATCCCCGTGCTGATGACGCCGTTCATGGGCAAGTACGCGCCGCGCTTCAACATGCGCGTGCTCGTGTGCTGCGCGTTCGCGATCCTCGGCACGTCGTCGTTCCTGCGCGCGGGTTTCGTGCCCGACATCGACTTCACGCACATCGCGCTGATCCAGCTGCTGCAGGGCCTCGGCCTCGCACTGTTCATCATGCCGATCAACAGCATCCTGCTGTCCGACCTGAAGCCGGACGAGATCGCCGCCGGCTCCGGCCTGTCGACGTTCCTGCGCACGCTCGGCGCGAGCTTCGCGGTGTCGATCACGTCGTTCCTGTGGGACCGGCGCGCGATCCTGCACCACGCGCAGCTCAGCGAGCACGTGAGCGCATTCGACCCGGCCGTACGCGCCGAAGTCGCACGGCTCGGCGGCGGCGATCCGCAGCGCGCGGCGACGCTGCTGGGCAACCTGGTCGATGCGCAGGCGTACCAGATCTCGTTCAACGACGTTTCGTTCGCGCTCGGCTGCGTGTATCTCGCCGTGATCGCGGTGGTCTGGCTCGCCCGTCCGCCGTTCGGCCCCGGCGCCGCCGCGAAACGATGAAGCGGGCGCCGCGCGGCCCGTTCCGACCCATGCTGTTCAATTCGATGGAGGTTGACCCGATGCCCACCCACCACGCTGGTGCCATGCCCCCCGACCTGGCGACGCTCGCCGTGTTCGACGTCGCGGAATTTCCGTTCGTCGTCGTGCGCAACGACGCGATCGCGTCCGCCGGCTACGCGCAGCGCTGGCTCGACGACATGCACGCGCTGATGCGGCACGGCGAGCCGTTTGTCATGATCTTTCCGCCGGCCCGCCCGGATGAAGCGCACGACGACCGCAAGGAACGCGGCATGTGGCTCAAGCAGAACCGCGCCTCGCTCGCCGCGGTCTGCCGTGCGCTCATCACGATCGAACCGGACCCGGCCGAGCGTGAAGCGGCCATCGCGAACGCATCCGGCATCGAAAAGGCGTTCGGCATTCCGTTCGACGTGACGGCGTCGCTCGACGACGCGAGGCAGGCAGGCCGGCGACGTCTGGCCGAGGCGGTCTAGCGCGGCCCGTTCACGCGCAACGTCTCGAACCGGTTGCGCAAGTCCGCCTGGCTGCAGATTCCAACTAAACGAACGGGGTGGCTTGTATGAATGGACTGGATTGTCTGAAATGGTTGGTACCCGGCGACACGGACGCGTCATGGCAGAGAATGACCGACGCGGCCGCCGGAATGGGGTTCGACAAGGTCGTGCTGATCGTGTTGCCGTTTACCGGCGCGTCGTTCGATCTCGCGCGCAAATGGAGCAGCGGCGTGCCCGGCTGGACGGCGCTGTACCGGCAGCGCCAGTTCGACCGCGTCGACCCGATGCTGCGGCATTGCTTCCGTTCGGCACTGCCGCTCGTCTGGGACGACGCATTGTTCGCGCTGCCGGAGCAGCGCCCGTGTTACGAAGCGGCGGCCGCGTACGGCATGCGCAGCGGCGTCGTGCTGCCGGTGCGCGGCGCGAAGGGGGAGGTCGGCATGCTGTTGTGTGCGAGCACCGACGAGCTCGCCGCCACGCGCGAGCACTGCGACCGCCATCTCGCGGCGCTGACGCTGCTGCGCGACGTCGCGTGCGAAGCGATCGCCGGCACACGCTGCCATGCACCGCCCGACAGCGTGCCGCGGCTGAGCCGGCGGGAAGTCGAATGCCTGCGCTGGCACGCGGCCGGCAAGACGTCGTGGGAAATCGGCCACATCCTGAACGTGACCGAGTCATGCATCAATTTCCACTTCATGAACATCCGCCGCAAGTTCAACGTGTCACGTCGGCACGAAGCCGTGCTGCGAGCGGTCGAGTGGGGGCTGATCAGCATCTCCGACGTGACCGTGCCGACCTGATGCGGGCGCATCGTCGAGCCAGCGGTCGAGAAACGCGCTGAGCCACGCGGCCGTCGCGCGGTCGTGCCGCCGGCCTTCGCGTGCCTGCGTCGCGAGATCCTGCGCACCGGGCGCCGATAGCTTGTGCGCGGCGGCCGTGCTCCAGCGCCGCATCATCGGATAGCTCACTTCCGGATGGAACTGCACGCCGTACGCGCGCGGCCCGTAGCGCACGGCCTGGTTCTCGAAGTGCTCGCCGGTCGCGAGGATCTCGAGCCCGGCGACGCGTTCGAAGCCCTCGCGATGCCACTGGTAGACGTGCGACGGCCACGACCCGAGGCGCCGGCCGGCGGGCGTCGCGGCGATCGGCCAATAACCGATTTCCGCGCGCCCGTCGCGATGCGCGCTCACGCGGCCGCCCAGGTGGCGGATCATCATCTGCGCCCCCAGGCAGACACCGAGAAAGGGTGCCGCCTCGCGCAGCGGCACGCCGATCCAGTCGATTTCATCCTGAATCCAGCGATCGCCGTCGTTGGCGCTCATCGGGCCGCCGAACACCACCGCGCCCGCGTGGTCGGCCAGCGTCGCCGGCAGCGGATCGCCGAGCGGCGGGCGACGAATGTCGAGCGGATGGCCGCGGGCGGCAAGCAGCCGGCCGATCCGGCCGGGGCTCGACTGTTCGCGGTGCAGGACGATCAGGATCGGGCGAAGGGCGGAGTGCGTCATGTCGTGTCGAGAGGGTCGTGAGTTCGTGAGACCGCGAGGCTATGTGAGTCGTCACGCGCAGAGTCAGCCCGGCTGGCCGCGCAACGCGTCGAACGACACCATGACCTGTTCGCGATAGGCGGGGCGTCGGCTCAGGCGGGCGTACCAGGCCTCGACGTGCGGCAACGGCGGCCGCTCGACGTCGAGCGAGAAATAGCGGAACAGCGTCGCGCCGGCCGGAATGTCGGCCAGGCCCGGCGTCGCACCGCCCAGGAAGGGCTGGGTCGACAGCAGCCGGTCGAGCAGCTGGAAATGCGTCGCGCTGCGGGCGGCCTTGTCGCGCACGAGCGCATCGTCGCGCCGCTCCGGCGGCGTTCGCACGAGCGCCCAGAACAGCCCGGTCATCACGTCGGGTTCGAGCGCGGTCTGCGACCAGTCCATCCAGCGCTCCGCGCGCGAACGGGCGAACGCGTCGCGGCACCAGAACGGATTGTTCGGCACCCGCGCGGCGAGATAGCGCAGGATCGTGTGCGACTCCCACACGACGTCGCCATCCCAGTCGATCACCGGAATCCGACAGGTCGGATTCAGCGCCGCGAACGCGGGCGTCTGCAGCGAGCCGTGCTCACCGCCGGCCGCGATGTGCCGGTACGGCACGCCCAGCTCGCCGATGAGCCACAACACCTTCTGCACGTTGAACGACGTGCGGCGGCCCCAGACGGTCAGCATCGCGCGGCATCCTCGCAGGCGGCGGCCTGCCGCGCGCACGCCGCATAACGATCGAGACCGGCCGCGAGATCGGCGATCAGGTCGTCCGGGTCCTCGAGCCCGACATGCACGCGCACGCCGCGGCTGCCGGCCGGCCAGCGCGCGGCAAGGCCGTGCGCGTCCAGTTCGAACGGCAGCGCGAGGCTCTCGTAGCCGCCCCACGAATAACCGAGCCCGAACAGCGCGAGGTGGTCGAGAAACGCTTCGACCGCGTGCGCCGGCGCCGGCTGCAGCACGACCGAGAACAGCCCCGATGCGCCGCGGAAATCGCGGCGCCACAGCGCATGTCCGTCGTCGCCGGGGAGGGCCGGATACAGCACGCGCTGCACTTCGGGGCGCGTCGCGAGCCAGCTCGCGACCGCCAGTGCGTTGCGCTGGTGCTGCCGCAGCCGCACGCCGAGCGTGCGCAACCCGCGCAGCGCGAGATAGACGTCGTCGGGGCCTGCGCACAGTCCGAGATCGCCATGCAGTTGCTTCAATGCGGGCCACGCGCGTTCGGTGGCCGACACGGTGCCGAGCATCGCATCGGAATGCCCGACCAGATACTTGGTGCCGGCCTGGATCGACAGGTCGATGCCGAACGCATGCGGTTGAAAGAAGAGCGGCGTGGCCCAGCTGTTGTCCGCGACGACCAGCGCGCCGTGTGCGTGCGCGAGCCGGACGAGCGCCGGGATATCCTGCATGTCGAACGTATAGGAGCCCGGCACTTCGACATACAGCGCGCGCGTATTCGCACGGAATGCGGCAGCGACGGGCGTGCTGCCGTCGTACCAGGTCGTCTCGACGCCGAGCCGCGCAAGCACGCCTTCGCACGCATGGCGTACCGGGCCGTAGACCGATGCGGTCATCAGCAGGTGATCGCCGGGCTTCAGGCACGACAGCAGCGCCAGCGTGCACGCTGACAAGCCCGACGGACACAGCACCGCACCGGCACCGCCTTCGAGGCTCATCACAGCCCGCTCGAGCGCGTCGGTCGTCGGCGTGCCGCGGCGGCCGTAGATATACGGCTGCGTGCGGTTCAGCAGATCGGACACCGTCGGGCTGAGCACGGTCGACGCATGGTAGACGGGCGGATTCACGAAGCCGTGCCAGGCCGCGCTGTCGCGGCCCGCGTGCATGAGGCGCGTGTCTTCGTGCATCCGGTCATTCATGCCGTCGTGCAGGGTGCCGCCCGGTCGCGACGGGAGTGCGGCGGATTTCAAGGCCATAGCGCACACCGTTCCCAGCACTGACCGTCACGACGGTACGCCTGCCGCGCAAAACGGCGTGCGCTGTCGGCACGCCAGAATTCGGCTTCGTCCGGTGCGAGCGTGTACAGGTGCCAGTCCTCCGACACGAGTGCGGGGTCGGCGGCCAGCCGTGCGAGCTGCGCGTCGATCGCGCGCGTCAGGTCGGCGGGATCGTCGAGCCGTTCGCTTTGCCGGCCGGCCAGGATGCTCGCGCGCGACCGCTCCGGGCGGCCCGCGAAATCGGCGCGGCCTTCGGCGGCCGGCAGCCGCTCGACCGGGCCGCTCAGGCGGACCTGGCTCGCGATCACCGGCCAATAGAACGTCAGCGCGGCGAACGGCCGGTTTTCGATCTGGCGCCCCTTGGGGCTGCGCGTGCTCGCCGCGAAATGCCAGCCGCGCGCGTCGACGTTCAGCAGTACGACGGAGCGTGCGTCGGGCCGTCCGTCCGGGCGGACCGTCGACAGCGTCATCACCTGCGGTTCGACGGCGCCTGCGACAACGGCCTCGTCGAGCCAGCGTTCGAATTGCGCTTGCGGCGTGTCGGGCCAGTTCTCGGCGGGAACGTGCGGCGCCGCATGCGCGAGGGTTTTCAGCGCCTTCAGGCGCGTGGCGATCGTATCCATGGCGGGCTCAGGCAATGCCGAATTGCGTCGCGCGGGCGATCAGCCGGTGCGCGGCGAGATAGTCGGGGACTTCCGCGAGGAAACCGTCGACGACGGCCGCGGCCACGCGGCGGCCGCCGGACGCGCGCCGGGCGGTGTCGAACGCGTCGATCACGCGGCGGGCGAGGGCGACTTCATCGACCGTCGGCGTCAGCACGCGATTGACGACCGGCACGAACTGCGCGTTGACGATCGCCTTGGCCTGGTATCCGAGGCCGCGCGACACGCGCATGTCGAGCTCCGCGCCTTCGTTGTCGGCATAGCTGTACGGGCAGTCGATCGCGGTGATGCCGACGGCCGCGCATTCGACGCGAAAGCGCGAACGCACATAGTCGAGCTCGCGGCCCGCGCGGGTGCGCTCGGCCCCCATGTCGGCCACCATGTCCTCGGTCGCGACGAGCACGGCCGACACGCGCGGGCTCGAACGCGCGATCGCCATCGTGTTCACGAGCCCGAGCGTCGACTCGATGTTCGGCACCAGTTCCGTCGAGCCGGGCGCGATATCGTATTCGCGCTCGAAGCGCGTGACGGCTTCGTCGAGCGCGACGACCTGCTCGGGCGTCGCGACGTACGACATCATCACGATGTCCGGCCGGCCGCGCATCGCCGCGCGCAGGTCGTCGATGCCGCCCGCGTCGAGCGGGTTCACTCGCACGGACGCGAGGATGCCGGCATCGCGCCAGCCCGCGAGCACCCGCTCGCTGAGTTCGCGCGCGGCCGGACGCCGGTCCGGCGGCGTAAAGGTCTCGAGTTCCTGGATCAATACGTCCGCGCCGCTCGCGGCGCCGTCGACGAGCGCATCGTGATCGGCGCCGGCGAGGAACAGCCAGGAGCGGCGCAGGCGGGAAGGGCGTCGGTGGGTCGTTGTCATGCTTGGATTCCTGTAGGGTGCGTCGTACGCATGTCGATGGCGGGCGTTCAGCCGGCGCGCATCATCTGGTTGAAGATGTTCTTGCGATGCATTTCCTCGGTTCCGCCGACGCTCATGAAACCCAGCGCGTCCGACGCGAATGCGGCCACCGGCCCGGCCTGGTAGCCGAGGCTGCCGTACAGCCGCACGAGGCCGAGCGCGCCGTCGACGAGATCCTGCGCGCCGACCAGCTTCGCGATCGAGCAGGTCATCAGCGCTTGCGGGTGATCCGTCAGCAACTGCGCGAGCGCGCCGCGCGCGAGCCACGTGCCGCGCTCGATGCCGATCTGCAGGTCGACCAGGCGACGCTGCACGTACTGGTGCGCGTCGATCGTGCTGTCGAAGCTGCGCCGGTCGCGGCAATAGGCGATTGCGTCGCGCAGGTACGGCGCCGTCACCTGCGCGGCGACGAGGCCGTAGTAGAGACGGCCAAGCGAAATGATGTCGATCAGGTTGCCGAGCCCGGCGCCCGGTTCGCCCAGCAGCTGGCCACGCGCGATCGGGCAGTCGTCGAAATGCAGCGCGCCGGTGGGCAGGTCGTCGAGGCCGAGCTTGCGGTCGGGCGCCGCGACGGTCATGCCCGGCTGGTCGCGGTCGACGATCACGAGCGCCGTATTGCGCCGGCCGAGCGTTTCGACACGCGTGACGACGAGGATGAAGCGCGCGAGCGGCGCGTGCGCGATGTTGAATTTGCTGCCGGTCAGCCGGTAGCCGTCGCCGTGCTCGACCAGCTTCGTCGCAATGCTGCGCACGTCGGTGCCGGTGCCCGGTTCGGCGATCGCCGTCGCGCTCAGTTCGCCGCGCAGGATCGCGCCGAAATAGCGGTCCTGCTGGGTTGCCGTGCCGTAGCGTTCGAGCGCGCGCACCATGCCGGCCTGCGCGATCACCGACAGCAGCAGCGCCGGGCGGCGGATCGTCGATGCAAGCCCCTCCAGCGCCGCGGAAAAGTGCCACCAGCCGTGACCGTCGCCGCCGTAGGTCTCCGGCACGATCATGTCCCACAGTCCTTCCTGGCCGAGCCGGGTCCAGCCGGCTGCATCGAATCCGGCAGGCGCGCGAGCGTCGCGTTCCGCCGCGGCGATCTCCGTGCCGATGTCGCGAAAGCGCGCGAGCGTCGCATGCTGTTCCTGCGTCCAGTCAAATGGCATCTGTCGTGTCTCCGGTCGAAGCGGCGCGGCCTCGGACGGCGCGCCAGCGATGCCGACAAGAGTAAGGGGGCACGGACAGCGGAGGTACTGGCAGTAGTGGTAGTTGCCGGGCGGGGTGTCGCGGCAGGGGGAGGCGGGCGTGGATCTTCGCAGGGTGCGTTCGAGTGCACGCGTCGCGGTGTGCGCGCATCTCGGTCGGGGCACGCTGGTTTGAGCCCGGCATCGCATTTCATCCCGCGTCGCGGGACGATATCGAATCGGAGCAGCTGTTCACGGAGCGACTCGTTCTGGCGGTCGGTCATCATCTTCTCGCGAAGAAGCGCCGGATCCATGGGAAGCGCTCGACTCGATCCCGTTGGTATTGCTTACTTATTGCCGGGCTTCGCTCGGTGTCCACCGGGCCGTGCTCACGTAACCGGGCGACCAGCCGGCGGAACTGCCGGGTCGTCAATTCCAGCCGTTCCGCTGCACGCCATGGTTTGAGCTTGCCGTCGGCTACGTCCTGAATGACCTTGAATCGATCCGGCTCGCGCATCGTCATGGTGATCGTCCCAGTCGCGTTCATCGCCGGCGCTCTCAAGGGTGCAGGCGATCAACCTACAGGCCAAAACACGACATTTTTATTTAGCGGAAACGCGACATCTGAACTTGGGACCTACACACAAACTACCGATAACTATGATTATGTAAAATTGAGTTCTGACTAATTCTATGGGCGTTTATGTCACGTGCCTCGCCGTGATGAGCCTCGGCACCGTGATGGTACGCTACAGCGCGGCGCGATAGTCCAAGGCCGGAGTACGGGGGCCGCGTCGGTATTCGATAGAACGCCTAGGTGAGACCTATCGAGCGATACCACGCTGATCAGCGCGTGCGCGCTCGTGCGAGAGGCTAGGATCGCCCGGACGTCGGAAGCGACGTGATCAGCACCGCGCCGCATAACGTCTTGTGACCGTCGAACGAGGCGAAGCTACCCTCCACGTTGAAATCGGAATCGCCTTCCACAATCACGCACTCGCCGTGGATCGGACAGGTGCAGCGGTCGCCGATTCGTGCGACTGGCCTACCCGTCACCTCGCTGTTCGCAGCACCGGACTCAACGCGCCCGCCGTGACTGTGTACGTCTCCAACCCGAATTACACCGCGCATGAAAGCCTCTGATCCAGGTTCGCGTTCGTCATAGATCCCGCCGCACAATCACATCGCACTTCCATCGTTATGACAATCCACGCGCGGTGGCCATATCGGTTCATTTGCGCGCTCTGAATGCGTTGACCACGCCCACGACGAACAGGACGAGTCCGACGAACACCATTAAAACGGGCACCGAGAAGACAAACGTCAACTGTGCATCGCTTTGAATATGCCACTGGTCGAATGCGCCAATGATCAGAAGAACAAATAAGGCAGCGGAAAGGCAAATCCCAGCGGCAACCAGCCCAACGCCCCACCCCATGAGCTGCTGATGGCGAGAGGGTCTATACGCTCCCGATTCCATAAAAATTCCCCACAACGAAAGTGAACGACACGCGAATCGGTGGACCGCGCGCCGCACCCGACGCGCTGCCACGAGCAGCGGGAGATCCCGCTGCACAACCTCATGGCCGCCCGGACGTCGTCAAGCTGGAAAACAGTACTGCACCGCACGACGTCTTGTGGCCATCAAGCGCGGCGTTCGCCCCGTCGACTTTGAGGTTCGCGTCACCCTCAGCGATGACGACCTCGCCGTGCTCGGGGCAGATGCACCGGTCGCCGATACGCGCGACGGCGCGCCCCATGACCTTGCTGTTCGGCGCGCCGGTTTCCACTGTTCCGCCGTGACTATGCCGATCGCCTATTCGAATCACGCCGCGCATACTGCTTCCTCAATACGAATAGCCTTGCCCGCGCCATTCGGGATAGTCGCCGTCGAATCGCTTACCCCACCACGGCAGATACGCATCCCCTTCGCCTCCCGCCCGAAACCAGTTGCGATCGGGATCGATCGGCGTTAATTTGCTCGGCGGCTTCACGACGACCGCCATCGGGTGGTCGGCGTCGGTCGTGCCCGCCACGAGTGTGTTGCCGCCCAGGTGATTGGACCGGCCGATCGCCAGTACCACGTCTGTGAGCGCAGACCCCGTACCCATGTCACCCAGGACGGCCGCCGTATTGAAGGTCTGCTTCACATGGTCGTATTCCGGGAGCGTTTCGGTCAACGACTGGGACAACGAGGCCAGGCGTGCCGACGCTGCGTCGCTCCCATGGCCTGCGTCGTGCACGATGAACTTGAGGTCGGTGACACCGATCTCAGCGTTTTTAGCGGCCTGCTCGATCGTTGCCTTCCACGCTTGCACTGCGCGCGGCTCACGCACCTTTGCTTCAAAGGCCTGCGTGTCGCCCGTTGCTGGCCGGCCGATCCATGCGAGCGGTTCCCGTTGGGTTTTGAAGTCCGGCCCGGTCAGGATCAACATGACCATGTTCTCGTTCATCTGCTCGTCCTTCGGTGGGAAGCTCGGTGCATCCCAGTTCATCACCCAGACGCTCTTGTCAGGGTGCGCACGCAGATAATCGAGCGCATTGGTCAGGGAAGTGAAACCCGTGTTTGGGCCGCCTTGGGTGACGCGAACGTCCGGAGGCGTGTTGTCACTCCACAAATCAGTGAACTCGGTGTTTCCGATTTCGAACTCGCTGATAATCTGATCCCGGAGATAGTCTGCCGACGCCTTGGCTTCCAATCTGCTCGGCAGTGCTGCCTCAACGTGAATACCTGCGACCTCTCTCCATTTTTTCTTGTTCTCTGGCTTGACCGTATAAAAATAATCCGGATTCATGACATATCTCTCGCCCAGCAACAGAAACGTCTGGGTGACATACTTCTCATAGAATCCGTAGAACTTTTCGTGGCCATCGTTGCCATCGGCTACGATGGCCACTGGTTGAAGGGTGGTAAAACTCTTCGGGTCAGTGCGAACCATGTCGTCGTTCTTGTTCGGTTTGACAAGCCCCATCGTCCACAGCACTTGCCACTCGGTCGGGTAGTCGCGCCGTTGCAACGGGTTGAGCCACACGAGTCCGACCACTTGCGCCATAAAGGGTTTCTCGGACGCAATCGACGTGCTCGCGCTAACTTCCGGCGCAGCTGTCACAACCTGTGGTGCACGGTTCTTCCACCAGGCTGTTGTGAACGCCAAGACCATTGCAGCAACCAGCAATGGGAGTACGATAAGACGCTTCATCAAGGATTCCGGTGTGAGTGTTTCGGTATGCAACGCGCTCGCAGGATGCCACAACAGCAGAATCACGCCCGCCGTAACGATAAAGGCGAGCACGGCAATCATCAACCTTTTCGGCAAAGTAAGAGTCATCGCCCGGTCCCCGCCATGTAGCCGTCGATGATCATCCAGCCGTCGCGTTCGTCGACAATCTTGCTCGGCATACGGGCTTCACCGTCGTGCGAAATCCACTTGGCAAGGGTGCCGTTCTGCATCAACCCCCGCAAAAAATATTCCCCGTACTTGCTATTCGCGTTTTCCTTACCGATCTGTCCTCCAAATCTCCAATCCGCTTCAACCCGCAGATTTTTCCAAGCTTCGTCATCGAGCTTGCACACGCCAACAGCCACGTCGTATGCCAGCGCCTTCTCCGCGTGTGCCGGATTGGTCATCGTAGTCGAGTGGTTGGTCGGATTGTTCTTCTCGGTCGACTTCAGATAGTCGGTCATGATCTGCTGGTTCATCGGCGCCAGCCCGCCTTGTTGCGGTGGATCTTGCCATCCTGGTTCTTCAGTTTTCACGCGACCTTCCTTATCCATGAACCCCGTTGCGTCGAGGCGCCGAATGCGCTGACGCACGATCGCATGATCCTCATAGCGCTGTTCGGCTTCGGATTTCGCATCGCCGAGCGCTGGGGCTTTTCCGTCGTAGTTGTCGAGCGCATCGCCGGGCTTGCGGTCTCCCGGTTTCTTGGCCTGACGGGCTGTTGCGGGTGGGTCGTAATACTCGTTGAAGTCGCTGGTCGCGTTCGGACCATCCGTCGTTTTGCAGACGTGTCCATACTGGATGGCCTGCGGCTTGAACGGCTCGTCGAGCTTGGGCGCACTGATGGTCACCGCCCAGCCTTTCGGCGGATTGCCGTTAACCTGCGTCTTCACAAAGCGCAGCAGCGAAAACACCTCATTGCCGAGGATATAACTCGAAATGATGCCGGCTTTCTCGAGGGTGGAGTTTGCGGCCAGCAGCGTGCGTCGAAAACTGAATTGTGTCGTTGGCGAGGGCGGATACCAAAAGCCCGGCGTTGCGCCTTTTCCATATCGCCAGTCGTCCTCCCAGTACCGATACTGTGTTCGCGCGCCTGGGGGCAGGCCTACGTGATAGCCCGAAGCGAAGACGCGTTGCGTTAGCACGTTCCCGACGCCGATGTCGCGTAATTCTTCATCGCTCAGTCCGCGCCAGCCCATGCCCTGAACCGTGACAGCGGAAATGACCTGGTCATGCGGGCAGCAGTACAAGGTGGCTCGCCCATAAGTGGAACCGTTCAGCCCGTGGTGCTGGCGATCGAGCGCGGCCTTGAAGGGTTTGCCGCCACTCGCCGACGGGCGGCTGTTCTCCATGTGCTTGTCGATATAGGCTGCGTCCATGTCGTATGAACGCCGGGCGCCAATGATGTTCAGAAAATTCCCCAGCGTTTTGACCCGCGCCTGGTAGGTTTCGCGTCCACGACGGCCGTCTTTGTCGAGCGTGCCGCGTTGAGACCAGGAGTCTGCTATGCGTCCACCCATATCGTCCGTCATGACGCTGTACGGTGGATTGGCCAGGACATAAGTGTCGGCGACGCAGCGGCCCTTCTTTCCATTGACGTCGGTGACGTCCTGCAACTGATCGCCGAGGAACGCACCCAGGATCCCGACCATGTTGCCCTGGCTGTGACACACGACCGTAATCGGCATGTCGGCCTGCTTTCTGCGGATCGACTCGATCAGCTTCGCGAGACGCAGTGCCGCCATCACGCCATAGTGTCGAGGTGGCGTTGAGTATACTTCCCGTGCCGAGATCGAGTTCAAACTCTGGATTCTCAGCCAGCCAAACAGACGGTCGTTGACGCCTTCGTTATACATATCTGGCAGGCTCGAGCAGCCGTTCGCAAACGGGCCTCCGCCCCAATAATTCTGCTCGTTCAGGAACACGTTGGCACCGTACTTCTTCAGCTCGTCCTTGTTGGCCTTGTAGCCCCACCGAAAATGAATTACCGGGGAATACGACGGAGTGGCCTGGACGTACGTTTTGGACGTCATCTTCGGATTGATGAATCCGTCCGGCGTAAGGCTGTCGATGTACTGCGCCGGCGTGAGTTGGCCACCCTCGACACCCTTATGAGCCATCTGATCGTCGAGTCGGCCGAGCCGCCGGTTGAGTCCCTTGCAAAGCCCCTCCTCTGCGGGTTTGAACCATTCGCCCTCGGAGTTGACGCCGTGCACGAAGATCACGACGCCGGGCAACGCGGGACGCTGGATTGCCAGGGCGTCTCCGCCGCTAAATGTCGTGATGCCTTTTCCGCCGCCGACACGAAATCGCTTGTCCTGCGTACCGCCCGGCGCGGGTGTGGATGGATTGGTCATGAGGTTCTCTCGCCCCTGGGGATTATTCTTTTTCGAAGAAGTTGAAGGTCAGCGACTCAAACTGATTCGTGTCGATCTTCGACAGCCGGCCCGTCGCGTCAGTCTTTCCGGAGACAACGCCGCCAGATGAGCGCTGGACTTCGCCGACAAAATCCGTCGAAGGCTGCCCGTCCGTCGCCCGGACCAGTTTCGGCACCCGGCTGAGCGGCGCGTGATTGAACGTCGGAAGATCCGCACTCATGCTGGCCGGCCCGTCCCAAGTATGCCCGGCAGATTTCACAATGAACTGTCCCGGACACCCGAGCTCGATGTTGTTCCCGTGCAGTTTCAGGTAGGCACCGCCCGACGTCGTGAGAACCACTTCATCTTTCGCCATTCCGATCAGTTTGCCGTCGGCTGCCGTGAACTGGATATTCTTCGCCGAATCGATTTGTGTATCGTCGTTCTGGCTCTGCAGCGTGACCTTGCCCTGGTTCGCGATCGCCGACACGCCCTCACTGTGAGCGAACATCGCGACGCCATGGCCGCCATGCAGATTGATACGCTGGCCGCTGGTCACTTGGACGTGCTGCTGCGCGACCTGATCGATGTTTTCGCCCGCGTATGTCACGTGGGTTTTCGGGGTGATCGCGACCGACCCGGCTTCCGCGCCGAAGGCCATCAATGCTTGCGATCCACCCGCGGTGCCGGCGCCAGTATTCGACGCATCGCTGCCAGGCGCCCAGCCCTTGAATGCTGCAGCGACCCCCTGCTGACCCGCCGTGTCGGGTGCCTGTCCGCCATGTTGGCCCGCATAGTCACCCAGCGACTTGAAGAGTTCGGTGCACTCGCCGAGCAGTTGCAGCAGCTCGTCACGATCAAGCTGTCCGCCGCTTGCCTGCGAGCGGGCATATGTTGTTAGCAAGATCCCTTGCGCGGCGCGCAGCGCTGCGGCCGCATCGGTGCGCAGCTCCGCACCCTCGCCGCGGCCCTTCCCTTGCCCGTCCTGGCGCGGTTGCGTGAGGAAACCCAAATTCAGTTGGGAATGAGCGTGCTCGCTCGCAAGTTGGCTGGAAATTTCTCCCGGCGTGTCGTCGAGCCGCAACTGGTTGTAACGCTGTCCCTTGATTTCCTTCGTCTTGATACCCGACACATATCGGTTGCCTGGCAGCGAACCGGTGTGCGTGAACGCCGCCGGCGGGTTCGCCCCGTTGCCGAGGACAGCGATGATCACCAACCGGTCTGGATCGCCCCCGATCGCGCCGAGCAGGACCTCCATGCCGATGCGAGGCAGAAACGACGCACCGAACTGCGTGCCCGCGAGGCTCGACGCCACTCGGATCGGCGCGCTGTCGCCGGCGTTATCGTTCGTGCCGGCCCCTTGCGCATGAGAATGATCGGCGGGATCCAGGCCTTGGATCCTCACGTAGACCCGCCCGAGTTCGTCGGTCACAACCTCATCGCCGTCGCGCGTGACGATGACCCCGGTCAGCAAATGGACGGGTGGCAGGTCAATTCTGGGATCGTATGCCGGCGTGATCGGGACGCCGCGGCGCACGCACGTGAAGGTGTTTTCGTAGCGCGTATCCGATTCAGCGGACGACGGGGCCATTTGGGCCGGCGAAGGCGATACGAGGTTCTTGCTCGCAGCAAAGAGCTGCTGCACGCGTTCGGTCAGCCCCTTCGGGAGGTTGTTCGAGACGTCGTGGCGAATCGACGTGACGACGAACTGCCGCTTGTCGGCCGACAGCATGTCCAGGTCGGGGTCACCCGTCAGCGTGATCCAGGTGCCGACGGCGAGATCGCGGATCCCGCTCGCGCCATCGTACTGTTCAGCTTCGAATTGGTGCGCCAGCATACGCGAGCGCGTAAGGCGATCGTGGTCGTCCCATGAGTCGCCTGCGTGCGGGACATCGATCGCCACGTCGGTCAGGAGCGTCGCCAGATCGTTACCGGCATCGCCCTGGTCGACTTCGCCCGCCACGGTCGACTCGTCAATACGCGCCTTCTTGTAGTCCCATGATGGTCGACTCGCTGCGCCCGGCACCAGGCGCGCATGCAGCGCGAACAGCGTGACCGTATCGCGCTCTTCGGTTCCAGCGTCGCGTGGGTGTAGACGCACCGTTCCGGCCGGTGCTTCCTGCAACGAGTCAGGATTGTCGCAACAGACCAAAGTGTGAACAGGGGTGTCATCTTCGGAGGTCGAGCCGCCCTTGGCGGGCCCTGCCTTGACGAAGACCGAAATCCCTTCGCGACGCAACAAGCGCCGCACAAACGCTGCGTCCGACTCGTTCACCTGGCGCGTCAATTCCCGGGCCGGATAGCGATCGCGATGCAGGAATGACAGGTCGAATTCGAAGGCTCGCGCGAGTGCCGGGCTACGCTGGCGCCATTCGTTGAACATCACCGTGAGGACGTCAACGACGCTCTGCTTGCGGAAGACGCGCGAGTTCGTCCGTTTGTCCATCAGTGACAACGCATCACAAACGGTCAGCTGGTAAACGCACAGCTCGCCATCGCTTTGTCCGACTTGCACGTTCTCAACGATCGCGTTGATCATCTGCAGCTGGCCGCGGTCGGTTACCAGTCGCAATGAGACAGGCACGCCGATAAACAGCTTGGGCGGTAGGTCGTGTCGTGTCGACACGCACGTGAGATGGCCGTGGATGCCGGTCATCAGCCCTTCGTGAACGTTTGCGTGCTGAAGCGCAAGCAAGCGCCCCAACGTCCCTTGCAGCCGCCCGAAATTCAAAGCGACCGGACGTCGGTTCCAGTCGACCGCGCCCGACGCGAAGCTACTAAGTGTGTCGCTGATGCTCACTTCGGCCCTCTCAGTTTTATGTTCATGCCCGGGCGGCCACAACGTGGCCTTCCGTCAATTTTTGTTCAAACGGTCTCGACTCGCGGCACGAAGTGCCAGCACCCGGCTTCCGGGTTGTACAGCGCCAACTGCTCGGCATCGCCGGGAGGTACAACGATCACATCGACAGCGTCGAGCGATCTGCCGCGTCTCTTGCCAGGCAAAAAGGCCTGCGGACTGGTGCAGTCGATCGAGCGTCGACCACGTCGCTGCTTCAATTGCCACCGCCGTTTGGTGCTGACGCCATCGCGCAGCCTGGTCTCGAGCAACCCTGAAGAGATGGCCATCGTGATGCACGACGAGCCGGTTCTCGTGGGCAAGCCACGCGAGATGCACTGTGAGCGGCCGCTGTCGAAACCTGCCTGAATAGAGGACGCGTCGCGGCAGGTGACTCGACAGCAAGACGCCTTCAACTGCCTTTGCATCGTGTCGCAACAGGAACACCATCTCCAATAGCGCATCGAATGGCGACAGGAAACAGCGAACCGCTGGACCGAAATCCGACTAATCGCCCAACAATACGGACAAGACATCCATTGGTGCCTGCGTCATCAGGACATAAACCGGGTGCTGATGATCCAGCGTCCTCATGGCGTCGATCGGAAATTTCCCAGCGCTTTCCAAATCAATCGGAATCCCGCTATTAGACTATATGCCGATTTAGCAAAGCCATTCTAGACGGACTGCGTGACTCAGATCGTCAAGCTTTGTTACGGTGCCCTCGTGGCCGACCCGAGAATGCGAACCTTACAATTTCCGTTGATCCTTGCGAGAAATTCGGGAATCGAGCCATTGTGGCGGATCGATTATTGCGGTTCGTGTAAATAATAATTTGATTATCCACACTGGTCTGCCGAACCGTAAAGCCGTCCCGCCTCAGTATCGCGCCAATCGCGGTGATCAGCATCCAATGCACGGCCATGCTTGCCGCACCGGGCGAGTAATACAGAACGTAGGACATGGTTTGAATCCGTCTCCTTGAATTCGAATTGAGCATCGCGCCGTCTGCGAGACGTCCGCACGACGATCGCATTCAATCAACGCAACGCACGAAAATCATCTGCCGGCACTGCGTGACTGCGTCACTCTCCCACCACCTCAGCCTGACGATCGTCGCGCGTCGCCACCGCCGCACGCCGGCCGCGTCGCCCGGCCGACGCCACGACACGAAACGCCACCGGCGCGAACACGAGCCCGAACACCGTCGCCGCCAGCACACCCCCGAACGCGCCCGTGCCGATCGATCGCCGGCTTTCCGCCCCGGCGCCCGTCGCCAGCACGAGCGGCACGACACCGAGCAGGAACGCCATCGACGTCATCACGATCGGCCGGAATCGCGCAGCGGCCGCATCGACCACCGCCTGCCGCAGCGGCACGCCATGACCGGCCAGGTCGCGCGCGTACTGCACGATCAGGATCGCGTTCTTCGCCGCCAGCCCGACCACGGTAATCATCCCGACCTTGAAGTACACGTCGTTCGGCATGCCGCGCACGAGTGCCGCGGCGATCGCGCCGATCATGCCGAGCGGCACGATCGTCAGCACGGACAGCGGAATCGTCCAGCTTTCGTACAGCGCGGCCAGCGCCATGAAGACCGCGAGCACCGACAACCCGACGAGCAGCGGCGTCTGCCGCGCGGCAACCTGCTCCTCGCGCGCCGCATCGACCCAGTCGAAACCGATCCCGGCCGGCAGCGCACCGGCCAGCCGCTCCATCTCCGCCATCGCCGCGCCCGAACTCGTGCCGGTCGCCGCCCGGCCGCTGATGTCGAGCGACGGATAGCCGTTGTACCGGTTCAGCATCACCGGGCCGATCGTCCAGTGCGGCGCGGCAATCGCCGAAAGCGGCACCATGTCGCCGGTGCGGTTCGGGACGGTCAGCGCCATCAGTTGCGCATCGGTCGCGCGCGCGACCGGGTCGGCCTCGATGATCACCCGCCGCATCCGGCCCGACGCCGGAAAGTCGTTGATGTAGTTCGAGCCGAACGTGCCGCCCAGGAGCCCCGCGATCCGCTCGAACGGCACGCCGAGCGCATACGCCTTCGCGCGATCGACATCGAGCTCGATACGCGGCGCGTCCGGCAGGTCTTCGAAATGCACGGCCGAGAGCAGCGGATCCGCCTTCGCACGCTCGGCAAGCTGCGCGCGGGCCGCCTTCAGCGCGTCGAGCCCGCCCCCGCCGCGATCCTCGAGCCGGAACGTGAATCCGTCGGAATGCCCGATGCCGCGCACCGAAGGCGGCAGCGCCGCCTCGACGTCGCCGTCGAGGATCGCGCCGAAACGCGCGTTGAGCCGGTCGCGCAACGCCATCGCGCCGACGTCGCGCTGCGCCCAGTCCTTCAGTTCCACGAACGCCATCCCGACGTTCTGCCCGCTGCCCGCGAAACTCCAGCCGATCACGCTCGTCACGTTCGCTATCGCCGGCTCTCCGCGCAGGATCGCCTCGACACGCTCGACGACCGCGAGCGTGCGGGCCTGCGTGGCGCCCGCCGGCAACTGGATCATCACCTGCAGTTGCCCCTGGTCCTCGGTGGGCAGGAAGCCGCCCGGCATCATCCAGTACAGCAGCCCGCACACGATCACGAGTGCCGCATAGACGGCCACGACCATCCCGGTGCGGCGCACGGCAAACACCGCGACGCGGCGATAGCCGGATTCGGCGCGCGCGAAGGCCACGCCGAACCGGTCGGCCAGACGCGCGCCGATGCCGAGTCGCCTCGCCCGGCCGGTTCCGCCGCCGTGTCGCGCGACCGGCTTCAGCAGGTTCGCGCACAGCGCGGGCGTGAGCGACAGCGCCATGAACGACGACACCAGCATCGACGCGATCATCGCCACCGCGAACTGCCGGTAGATGCCGCCGACACTGCCCGGGAAAAACGCCATCGGCACGAATACGGCGGTCAGCACCGCGGTCACGCCGACGATCGCCCCGCCGATCCGCTTCATGGCCCGGCGTGTGGCGTCGCGCGGCGACACGCCCTCCTCCATCACGCGATGCACGCTCTCGACGACGACGATCGCATCGTCGACCAGGATGCCGATCGCCAGCACGAGGCCGAACATCGTGAACACGTTGATCGACAGACCGAACGCCCACATCGCGACGAACGCGCCCATCAGCGTGACCGGAATCACGACGGTCGGCACCAGCGTGTAGCGCAGGTCGCGCAGGAACAGCCACATCACGCAGAACACCAGCACGACGGCCTCGACGAGCGTCAGCACGACCTCGTGGATCGCGATCTTGACGAAATGCGCGCCGTCGAAGGGAATCTCGACCGCGACGCCCGGCGGCAGCGTCCGCGACAGCTCGGCAAGCCGTGCGCGGATCGCATTCGACGTTTCGAGCGCGTTGCCGCGCGGGCCGAGCTGGATGCCGACCGTCGCGGCCGGCCGGCCGTTCAGCCGCGAATAAAACGAATAGTCGTCGCGGCCGATCTCGACGCGCGCGACGTCGGCGACGCGCACGGCCGAACCGTCCTGCTTCGACTTCAGCACGATCCGGCCGAACTCCTCGGGCGACGCAAGCTGCCCCTTGACCACGACCGTCGCGGTCAGCTGCTGGCCATGCACGAACGGCGCGTCGCCGATCGCGCCGGCCGTGACCGTCGCGTTCTGCGCGCCGATCGCCGCGATCACGTCGTCGGCGCCGAGATCGTATTCGCGCAACTTCACGGGATCGAGCCAGACCCGCAGCGCCTCGTCGGCATCCCACAGCTCGGCCGCGCCGACACCCGGCGCGCGCTTCAGCTCGCGCAGCACGTAGCGGTTCAGGTAATCGCCGAGCTGCGCGGAATCGCGCGTGCCGTCGGTCGACGTCAGCGTGACGAGCATCAGGAACGTGTTCGCCGCCTTGAACACGCCGATCCCCTGCTGGACGACCTGCTGCGGCAGCCGCGGCTCGACCTGCTTCAACCGGTTGTTGACGTCGACGAGCGCGATGTCCGGATCGGTGCCGGGCGAGAACGTCACGTCGATCTCGAGGTTGCCGTGACCGTCGCTGCTCGTCTCGTAGTACAGCAGCCCGTCGGCGCCGTCGAGGCTTTCCTCGATGACGCTGCCGACGTCGGCATCGACCGTCTCGGTCGACGCGCCCGGATAAGACGCGGTGACCACGACCCGCGGCGGCGCCAGGCGCGGATACTGCGCGATCGGCAACTGCGGAATGGCCAGCACGCCCGCGACGACGATCGCGAGCGCGACGATCCACGCAAAGACGGGACGGTCGATGAAGAATGACGGCATCGGCGAGTATCGGCAGCCGCGCTACAGCGTGAGTTCGAACGCGCGCGCGAGCAGCCCCGGCAGCTGCGCGCCTCCGGTGGCGCGCTCGCCGTACGTGTCTTCGTTCGCGAGCAGCGCGGGCGCCGCGCCGAGCTGTTCGAGCTCCGATCCGAACAGCCGGTAGAAACTGTCGTCGAACCGCATCGCGTCGACCGGCGCGACGATGCGCCCGCCTTCGACCCAGAACGTCGCGAAGCGCGTCATCCCCGTCATCCGGCAGGCGATCGGGTCCGAGAAGTTCAGGTACCAGAGGTTGCCGACGTAGAGCCCCGTGTCGAGCGCGGCCAGCACGTCGGCATCCGCGAGCGTGCCGCCCGCGATCGTCAGCGACTGCGGCGATTCGCCGTTGTCCGCCCCGTTCGGCACACGCCCGTGCTCGCGCGCGGTGCGTGCGCTCACGAGCTGCCCTTCCCCCCGCCCGCCGACGACAAGCGGCACGCTGTCGCGCCGGTAGCCGTCCGCGTTGAACGCCGGCGCGATGCCCAGCGAGAAATCCTCGGTGATCGACACGCGCGGATCGAGCGCGACCTCGCCGGCGTACAGGCGATGCAGCGGGCTGCGGGCGCTCGCCAGCGCACGCGCCGAAAAGCCGCTCCAGCCGAGCAGGCTCGTCATCTCGTGAACGGCGTCCGGCGCGAAATACGCGCGGTAGCGTCCGGGCGCAAGCGCCTTCGGCGTGCGGCCGAGCACGGGCAGCCGCGCGGCGGCGGCCTCGACGCGGGCGGCGAACGCCGCATCGCTCCAGTCGTCGCCCGCGTAGGCGGTCTTGATCGCCCGTCCGCTCGGGTCGTACAGCGACCAGCTGAAGTTGAAGTTCTCGACCTCGTACCAGCCGCGGCTGCCGGTCGACGACGCGAAGCCGCGCGCCAGCGTGCCGCCCGCGTAAAAGCCGACGAAATCGAGACCGCGCGCGCATTCGGCGACGACGCGCGCGAGCCCGTCCGCATCAGGCAGGCGCCCGGTGCGGTGCGTTTCCTGCAGCCACGACGAGGTATCGAACAGCAGGTGCGGATCGTCCGGCGCATCGCGCAGGCCCTCGCGCAGCACGGCCAGCGCCGCGGCCAGTTCGGGCAGGTCGGCCGCCGGATCGCCGCAGACGGTCAGCGCCGAATGCGCCTGCCGCGCCCCGTCGACGAGCCGCACGGACAATCGCCCCTGCGTGACGCGCCCGGTCTGGCGAATCCTGCCGCCATTGAAGCGGACGAAGTCGGACGTTTCGCTCGAGAACCCGAGCAGGACGGTTTCGGCCGGCGCCTTCAGCCGTTGCGCCTCGTCGGCGAGCCGGGTGAAATGCGCATGCCAGTCGATTCCGGCGCGGCGTGCCATCGGTTCGAATCCCGTCATCACGCGCCTCCGAATACGTCGACATCGGCGAACACGCAGGCCGGCGCGGCGTGGCCGACCCGGATGATCTGCGCGGGCTCGCCCTTCCCGCAATAAGGCGTGCCGTAGATGCCGAACGTGCCCGCGTCGCCTACCGCGCGCAGGCTGCGCCAGAACTGTGCGGAGATGCCGCGGTAGTTCGGGCGCTTGACGACCTGCGTGAGCCGGCCGTTCTCGATCAGTTGCCCGAATTCGCAACCGAACTGGAATTTGTTGCGGTGGTCGTCGATCGACCAGGACGTGTTGGTGCGCATCAGGATCCCGTGCTCGGTGCCCGCGATCAGCGCATCGAGCGACTGGTCGCCGGGTTCGACGTTCAGGTTCGCCATCCGGTCGATCGGCGCGCGGTTCCAGCTCGACGCGCGCGAATTGGCGACACCCGGAAGGCCCGCACGCTGCTGCGACAGCGCCCCGCCGAGCAGCCGTTCGAGCACGCCGTTGCGGATCAGGTACTGCTTGCGCGCCGGCGTGCCGTCGTCGTCGAACGCGTAGGACGCGGCTTCGGCGGCCGGCTCGGGATCGAACGTGACGTTCAGCAGCGGCGAGCCGTACTGATAGTGGCCGACCATCTCCGGCCTGACGAAGCTCGATCCGGCGAAGTTGCGCTCGTCGCCGAGGATCCGGTCGAGTTCGAGCGGATGGCCGATCGACTCGTGGATCTGCAGCATCATCTGGTCGGGCATCAGCAACAGGTCGCGCCGGCCGGTCGGGCAGTTCGGTGCGGCCAGCAGCTGCAGCGCCTCGTCGGCGACGCGCGCGCCGGCGCCGTCGAAGCCGTAGCGCGCCAGCACGTCGAGGCCGCCCTGCGCCAGCGTGCCCGATTGACCGAGCGAGCGCGTCTGCGTGTCGCCGTCGCCGTGGGCGACGGCGTGCAGCTCGGGCATCAGGAAGCGGAACCGCTGGTCGATCCGGACGCCGTCGCTCGTCAGGTAACACTGTTCGGTGTCGACGATCATCACGCTCGCCGCGCGCTCGACGATGCGCGCGCCGAGGTTCGCCGCCGCGCATTCGTGCGCGAGACGCTCGATCCATTCCGCGCGCGACGGCAGTGCCGCGTCGACATCGGGCGACGCATACGTGCCGCTCGTCTGCGGGCGCGCAGCCTGGCGATGATCGACCAGCGCCCACGGCGCGCTTGCCCGTGCCCGCGCGGTCGCGATGTCGAGCGCCGCCTGCAGCCCGGCCGGGGACAGGTCGGGCGTCGCCGCATAACCCGCGCCCGTGCCGGCCCGGGCCATCAGCATCGCGCCGCGCTCGCGCGTGCGCGAGAACGGCTGCGCGACGTCGTTGCGCACCGCATGTTCGTCGATCGTCTCGTCGACGATGCGCAGCGACCAGAAATCGGCGTCGCTGCGCAACGCTTGTGCCGCCTGTACGGCTCGGGCGCCCGGCGCCCGGTTCTCGTCAATCATCGGTTCTCTCTTGCCTCTGCTGCGGGCCGTGCGCCGGCGCCGGCATGGACGACGCGAGCAGCGCCCGCGTATACGGATGGGATGGCGCGTGCAGCACGTCGAGCGTCTCGCCCTCCTCGACCACGCGCCCCGCCTTCATCACGATGACCCGGTGGGCCATCGCGCGCATCACCGCCAGATCGTGCGTGATGAACAGGTAGCTGAGTTTGTACTTCTTTTGCAGATTCGTCAGCAGATTCAGCACCTGCTTCTGGATCGACACGTCGAGCGCGCTCGTCGGCTCGTCGAGCACCAGCAGTTCCGGCTCCACCGCCAGCGCCCGCGCGATCGCGATCCGCTGCCGCTGCCCGCCGGAAAACTCGTGCGGATAGCGCAGCATCGCCTCGGCAGGCAGCCCGACCTCCTGCAGCAGCGCGGCGATCCGCGCCCGCCGCGCGTCGCCGGTCACCTGCGGCCGGTGCACGCCCAGCCCTTCGCCGACGATCTGCTCGACCGTCATGCGCGGCGACAGCGAGCCGAACGGATCCTGGAACACCACCTGCATGCGCCCGTACAGCGTGCGCCGGCCCTGCGTCGTGCGCAGCGACGCGAGCGGCATGCCGTCGATCTCGATCCCGCCCGACGCCGGCCGCTGCAAGCCGAGCACCGCCGACGCGAGCGTCGATTTCCCCGAACCCGACTCGCCGACGATCCCGAGCGTTTCGCCGCGCTTCAGGCTCAACTGCACGTCGTGCACGGCGCGGAACGTCGTCTTGCCGAGCACCGAGCGCCAGCCCTTTGCCGCGATGCGGTAGTCGACGGCGAGTTGCCGCACGTCGAGGATCGTCTGCGCGCCGGCGGCGACCGGCTCGACTGCCCGTTGCGGCGCGCTGTCGAGCAGCCGGCGCGTGTACGGATGCTGCGGCGCCGCGAACAACCCGGCGGTCGTGCCGGTCTCCACCAGCACGCCCTTCTCCATCACGGCCACACGCTGTGCGAAGCGCCGCACGAGGTTCAGGTCGTGCGTGATCAGCAGCACGGCCATCCCGCGCGCGGCGGCCTCCCGCTCCTGCAACTCGATCAGCAGGTCGACGATCTGCTGGCGCACCGTCACGTCGAGCGCGGTGGTCGGCTCGTCCGCGAGCAGCAGCCGCGGCCGGCACGCCAGCGCCATCGCGATCATCGCGCGTTGCCGCTGCCCGCCCGACAGCTGGTGCGGAAAGCTGTCGATACGCCGCTCCGGCTCGGGAATCCCGGTGCGCCGAAGCAGCGCGATCCCGCGCTCGCGCGCCTCACCCGGGCGCAGCCCCTCGTGCAGCCGCAGGCTCTCGGCGATCTGCTTGCCGATCGTATACAGCGGATTGAGCGCCGTCATCGGCTCCTGGAACACCATCGCGATATCGGCGCCGCGGATCCCGCGCATCTGCTGCTCGGTCTTCGCGAGCAGATCCTCGCCGTCGAACAGCATCCGCCCCGACAGCGTCGCCTGCTGCGCGAGCCGCAGGATCGACAGCGCGGTCACGCTCTTGCCCGACCCCGACTCGCCGACGAGCGCCACGCGCTCGCCGCGGCCGATCGACAGGCTCAGGTCCTGGACGGCCGCGTTCGCGCCGAATTGCGCGGAAAACCCGTCGATCTGCAGCAACGGTCTCGTCATCATCGCCCTCCGCCGAATGCCGAGCCGCGCGTGCGCGTGTCGAGCGCGTTGCGCAGCGCATCGCCCATGAAGGTGAGCAGCAGCAGCGTCACCACCAGCGCCGCGAACGCCGCGATCGAGATCCACCACGCATCCAGGTTGTTCTTCCCCTCCTGCAGCAGCTCGCCGAGGCTCGGCGTCGGCGGCGGCACGCCGAGCCCCAGGAAGTCGAGGCTCGTCAGCGACAGGATCGCCGCGCTCATCCGGAACGGCAGGAACGTGATC
>NZ_LDVA01000237.1:0-3546 GCF_050768715.1 Burkholderia sp. ZZQ-2
CAAAATGGCCACCCAACGATGGGTGGCCATTTTGACTAAAAGGAGTCCGGCGGTGTCCTACTCTCCCACAGGGTCCCCCCTGCAGTACCATCGGCGCTGTGAGGCTTAGCTTCCGGGTTCGGAATGTAACCGGGCGTTTCCCTCACGCTATGGCCGCCGAAACACTGTTGATGTTTCAATCAAACACATAACAAAGTCATTGTTGTTATGCGGTTCTCGACCGTACATCGAGAACCACTCAGTGGACGCGTAGCACCAACAAACGGTGTGTTATCAAGTCATCGGCTTATTAGTACCAGTCAGCTGCATGCATTACTGCACTTCCACATCTGGCCTATCAACCCAGTAGTCTGGCTGGGAGCCTCTCACCCGAAGGTATGGAAATCTCATCTTGAGGCCGGCTTCCCGCTTAGATGCTTTCAGCGGTTATCCATCCCGAACGTAGCTAATCAGCGGTGCTCCTGGCGGAACAACTGACACACCAGAGGTTCGTCCAACCCGGTCCTCTCGTACTAGGGTCAGATCCTCTCAAATTTCCTACGCGCGCAGCGGATAGGGACCGAACTGTCTCACGACGTTCTAAACCCAGCTCGCGTACCGCTTTAATGGGCGAACAGCCCAACCCTTGGGACCTACTCCAGCCCCAGGATGCGACGAGCCGACATCGAGGTGCCAAACCATGCCGTCGATATGGACTCTTGGGCAAGATCAGCCTGTTATCCCCGAGGTACCTTTTATCCGTTGAGCGACAGCGCTTCCACAAGCCACTGCCGGATCACTAGTCCCGACTTTCGTCCCTGCTCGACCTGTCAGTCTCACAGTCAAGCTCCCTTGTGCACTTACACTCGACACCTGATTGCCAACCAGGTTGAGGGAACCTTTGGGCGCCTCCGTTACTTTTTGGGAGGCAACCGCCCCAGTTAAACTACCCACCAGGCACTGTCCCTGAACCGGATTACGGTTCGAAGTTAGATATCCAGAGTGACCAGAGTGGTATTTCAACAATGACTCCACACGAACTAGCGTCCATGCTTCAAAGTCTCCCACCTATCCTACACAAGCCACACCGAACACCAATACCAAGCTGTAGTAAAGGTCACGGGGTCTTTCCGTCCTGCTGCGCGTAACGAGCATCTTTACTCGTAATGCAATTTCGCCGAGTTCGCGGTTGAGACAGTTGGGAAGTCGTTACGCCATTCGTGCAGGTCGGAACTTACCCGACAAGGAATTTCGCTACCTTAGGATGGTTATAGTTACCACCGCCGTTTACTGGGGCTTAAATTCTCAGCTTCGCCTTGCGGCTAACCGGTCCTCTTAACCTTCCAGCACCGGGCAGGCGTCAGTCCGTATACATCGTCTTGCGACTTGGCACGGACCTGTGTTTTTAGTAAACAGTCGCTACCCACTAGTCTCTGCGGCCTCCAAACGCTTTCGGGAGTAAATCCCTATACGCCGAAGGCCCCCCTTCTCCCGAAGTTACGGGGGCATTTTGCCGAGTTCCTTAACCACGATTCTCTCGATCTCCTTGGTATTCTCTACCTGACCACCTGAGTCGGTTTGGGGTACGGGCGGCTAGAACCTCGCGTCGATGCTTTTCTTGGCAGCATAGGATCACCCACTTTTTATCCGCATCGTGTCTCAGCCTATGTGAATCGCGGATTTGCCTACGACTCGGCCTACGCACTTGCACCAGGACAACCATCGCCTGGCTTGGGCTACCTTCCTGCGTCACACCTGTTAATACGCTAACCGCACCAGAATGGGGTCGTGCGCTAGGCCCAGAGCGTCACCCCGAAGGGATCAGTCACTGGGATTCAGACACTTAGCACTACTGGATTAGCTTGGGCGGTTCTTCGCCGGTACGGGAATATCAACCCGTTGTCCATCGACTACGCCTGTCGGCCTCGCCTTAGGTCCCGACTTACCCAGGGAAGATTAGCTTGACCCTGGAACCCTTGGTCTTTCGGAGGACGTGTTTCTCACACGTCATTCGCTACTCATGCCTGCATTCTCACTCGTGTAGCCTCCACGGCTGGTTTACACCGCCGCTTCGCTGGCCACACGACGCTCTCCTACCCATCAACACGGCTGGACCACGAAGGCCTACCAATAATGTCAATGCCACAACTTCGGTGGCGTGCTTGAGCCCCGTTACATTGTCGGCGCGGAATCACTTGACCAGTGAGCTATTACGCACTCTTTCAAGGGTGGCTGCTTCTAAGCCAACCTCCTGGTTGTCAAGGCAACTCCACATCCTTTCCCACTTAGCACGCGCTTTGGGACCTTAGTTGGTGGTCTGGGTTGTTTCCCTCTCGACTATGAAGCTTATCCCCCACAGTCTCACTGCTGCGCTCTCACTTACCGGCATTCGGAGTTTGGCTGACGTCAGTAACCTTGTAGGGCCCATCGGCCATCCAGTAGCTCTACCTCCGGCAAGAAACACGCAACGCTGCACCTAAATGCATTTCGGAGAGAACCAGCTATCACGAAGTTTGATTGGCCTTTCACCCCTATCCACAGCTCATCCCCTCAGTTTTCAACCTAAGTGGGTTCGGTCCTCCACGACGTCTTACCGTCGCTTCAACCTGGCCATGGATAGATCACTTCGCTTCGGGTCTAGGACATGCGACTGAATCGCCCTATTCAGACTCGCTTTCGCTACGGCTACCCCACACGGGTTAACCTCGCCACATATCGCTAACTCGCAGGCTCATTCTTCAAAAGGCACGCTGTCACCCCTACTAAGGAGGCTCCAACGGTTTGTAAGCAAACGGTTTCAGGTACTATTTCACTCCCCTCCCGGGGTACTTTTCACCTTTCCCTCACGGTACTTGTCCGCTATCGGTCATCTGGGAGTATTTAGGCTTATCAGGTGGTCCTGACAGATTCACACGGGATTTCACGGGCCCCGTGCTACTTGGGATACTCTTCGCGCCAAGAGAGGCATTTCGACTACGGGGTTGGCACCCTCTATGACCGGCCTTTCAAGACCGTTCGTCTATACCTTCTTGTAACGCCGCCATCTCGGCAGAGATGACTGAAAAGTCCCACAACCCCCAACGTGCAACGCCTGCCGGCTATCACACACGCTAGGTTTAGCCTGTTCCGGTTTCGCTCGCCACTACTAACGGAATCGCGGTTGCTTTCTCTTCCTGTGGGTACTGAGATGTTTCACTTCCCCACGTTCCCTCTACCCGCCCTATATATTCAGGCGGGAGTCACTAGGTCGGCACGCCGCCCAGCGGGGTTTCCCCATTCGGACACCCTCGGATCAAAACTTGCTTATCAGTTCCCCGAGGCTTATCGCAGATTGCTACGTCCTTCTTCGGCTCCAGATGCCAAGGCATCCACCGTTTGCTCTTAAAGACTTGAAATCACATGAGTTTGAATCAGAATCGACTCCAGACTCGAAAGCCTGGAATGAAATTGACTAATGATCTTTAAGATCATCTTGTGCAACCGATCCGAAGATCAGCTGCAAGATGCTCGCGTCCACTGTGTAGTTCTCAAAGTACGGGCGGTGCCCCTCATCGCTTCCCACCAAGG
>NZ_LDVA01000238.1:0-345 GCF_050768715.1 Burkholderia sp. ZZQ-2
GCTGCTCCTCTCTTCCACGGCTCCGTCGCTGATATCGGCTCCGGTGCTGGACTTCCTGGGCTGGTGCTCGCGATCGCCCGCCCGGATGTGCAGTGGACGCTGGTCGAACCGATGGAGCGGCGGATCACCTGGCTCAACGAGCAGGTCGATGCTCTGGAACTCGCAAACGTCGCTGTCCTTCGTTCTCGTGCGGAGGACGTGCAGCCCGGGGATGGCTTCGATGTCGTGACTGCTCGAGCCGTCAGCGCGCTGCGTACCCTGATCCCGTTGACTGCTCCGCTGGTACGAGACGGCGGCGAGCTCGCGCTCCTCAAGGGGATGAACGCACCGAACGAGATCGATGGG
>NZ_LDVA01000239.1:0-1921 GCF_050768715.1 Burkholderia sp. ZZQ-2
CCTGGCGCTGCCCGCCGTGATGCCCGCCTCCGCCGCCGTGGCCTCCGCCGCCGTGGCCGCCATTGCCGTGGCCGCCCAGGATTCGCTTCAGAAAGCTCATTGCCCGCTCCTCAACGCGTGGCCTGCGCGCCGCCGAACGCCCCGGAGGACGACAGCAGCCGCAAGCCGTTGGCCACGACGATCAGGCTGGCGCCCGCGTCGGCGAAGACCGCCATCCACATCGTGCCGAGCCCCGCGACCGTGAGGCCGAGGAACACGACCTTCACGCCGAGCGCGAAGCCGATGTTCTGCACCAGGACGCGATGCGTCGCGCGCGACAGCCGCACGAACGCGGGAATCTTGCGCAGGTCGTCGTCCATCAGCGCGACGTCGGCCGTCTCGATCGCCGTGTCGGTGCCCATCGCCCCCATCGCGAAGCCGATGTCGGCACGGGCGAGCGCCGGCGCGTCGTTGATCCCGTCGCCGACCATCCCGACCGCGCCCGCGCCGCCGGCCGACAGTTCCTCGACCGCCGCGAGCTTGTCTTCCGGCAACTGGTTGCCGCGCGCGTCGTCGATGCCGGCCTGCTTCGCGATTGCCTGCGCGGTATGCGGGTTGTCGCCCGTCAGCATCGCGGTGCGGATGCCGAGCGCGTGCAGATCGGCGATCGCTTCACGGCTCGTGTCCTTGATCGTGTCGGCCACCGCGAAGATGCCGAGCACGCGCGCTTCGTCGACCAGCACCACGACGCTCTTGCCCTGCCGCTCGAGCGCATCGAGCTTCGCTTCGAGCGCCGTCGAGCAGCGTTCGAGCTCCTCGACGAGCCGGTGGTTGCCGAGCCAGTAGCGCGTGCCGTCGATCGTGCCGCGCACCCCGCGCCCGACGATCGCTTCGAAATCCTGCACATCGGCGAATGCCGTCGTGCCGGCGTCACGGGCCGCGGCGGCGATCGCCTGCGACACCGGGTGATCGGAGCGCGCCGCGAGGCTCGCACCGAGGTGCCGCACCCGCACCGCATCGGCATCGGTCGCATGCAGGTCGAAATCGGTCTGCACCGGCTTGCCGTGCGTGATCGTGCCGGTCTTGTCGAGCGCGAGCCAGGCGAGCTTGCGCCCTTCTTCCAGATAGACGCCGCCCTTCACGAGAATCCCGCGTCGCGCCGCGGCCGCGAGCCCCGACACGATCGTCACCGGCGTCGAGATCACCAGCGCGCACGGGCACGCGATCACGAGCAGCACCAGCGCACGATAGATCCAGTCGTGCCACGCACCGCCCATGACGAGCGGCGGCACCACCGCCACCAGCAGCGCAACCGCGAACACGATCGGCGTGTAGACACGCGCGAACTGGTCGACGAAGCGCTGCGTCGGCGCCTTCGCGCCTTGCGCCTCCTCGACCGCGTGGATGATCCGCGCGAGCGTCGAGTTGGCCGCCACCGCCGTCACGCGGTATTCGAACGAACCCGATTCGTTGATCGTGCCCGCGTACACGGCGTCGCCGGTCGTCTTTTCGACGGGCAGGCTCTCGCCGGTGATCGGCGCCTGGTTCACCGTCGAGCGGCCGGCGACGACCTCGCCGTCCAGCCCGATCCGCTCGCCCGGCTTCACGCGCACGACCGCGCCGAGCGCCACCTGCGCGGCCTCGATCGTGCGCCACGAGCCGTCGGCGCCCTGCACGGTCGCGGTGTCCGGCGCGAGCTGCATCAGGCCCTGGATCGCATTGCGCGCGCGGTCGAGCGACTTCGCCTCGATCAGCTCGGCAATCGTGAACAGCACCATCACCATCGCGGCTTCGGGCCACTGGCCGATCGCCATTGCCCCCGTCACCGCGATGCTCATCAGCGCGTTGATGTTCAGGTTGCCGTTGCGGATCGCGATCCAGCCCTTCTTGTACGTGGTGAGCCCGCACGCGAGTACCGCGGCAAGCGCGAGCGCCGCCGCGA